>JAZRUB010000114.1:0-14004 GCA_045652305.1 Eubacteriales bacterium | reverse complement strand
ACGTTTACGTTGATAAGTCTTAAACCGATCTTTTTAAGCTCTGTTTCCACGTTGTCGCTGACAGCCGCCAAGAATTTATCACGGTTTGTATTGATCTCCTCAATGTCCATCGTTGCGATGATAAGTCTTAACTGACCGAAGATGATATCCTTGGAAAGCTCCTGAATTTCGGAAAGCTGTAAGCCGAGGAGTCGCTCTGCCGCATTCTGCATAACACCGGGCTCGGTGGATATGCCGACTGTAAATCTCGAGGGAACGTCGATACGGATGTTCTGTCTTGAAAGTGCGTTTTTAAGGTCTACGGGGATAGACATAGGAGTAAGGTCCAAGAATTCATACGCCTGAACGACCGGCACAATGAATGCCGCACCACCGTGAATACATTTCGCACTACGGGTACTGCCATCTTTGTTTTTGCCTACTCGACCGTAGATAACCATTATCTTGTCTGAGGGGCATTTTTTGTACCTCGAAAAGAACCATAGAATGAGCGAGAATAATAGCAAACCGATTACTGCTACAAGAATAACTGTGTTTGTTCCCATTGTGTTTCTCCTTTTATATAATTAAAATATTTAGATTCTGTTCTTACGTCTGACAATAAGCGTTTCTTCACCCGAAATACCGATTACGGTAATTTCTTCGCCGTAGTTAAGCATCGTTTCTTCGTCTGTAACGGCATCTCTTTCGCAGAGCTTGCCTTGTACTATGGCGGTTACTTTACCTTTTCCGCTTCGAGAAGGCGGTATACGTACATAAACCGTACCGCTTACGCCCAAAGCGTCGCCTATGTTCTCTGTTCCGTCGTATTGGAGAGAAAACAACCATTTCATCAAAAGCGCGATTACTATCATGGCGAGTACGCCCGATGCAACCGAAATAAGAATTGAAATCGCAAGATGCAATTCCGTTCCGCAGCATATCGTGCCAACCCAACCCATTACCGAGAAGAATGCGATAAGTCCGCGAAGTGTAAATACTCTTAAAGCGCCATCCGAAACGTCAATGTCATCGGAATGGTCTGTATCGAAAGTGCCCTCCGAACTGTCGTCAAAGTCGGCATCGGCATCGTCACCGCCCAGACCGATAAGCGTAAGTATCATCTGAACGATAAGCATAACCGTTGCAGGAATAGCGATACAGGCGAAAACCTGCCCTGCAGAACCGAGTGCAATCCACCATTCTGTCATAATATGTGTCCCTCCTGATTTTATATAGAAAAGTTATTTAATCAATCTAACGTATTCATTATTTCCTCCGCGCGTTTACGGAGAATCGATGCGAAATGTGCGTTAAGCATTACCGCCAACACCTTGCAAAGCCTCTTTTTCGCACCTGGGAAAGGTTCATTAAAATCGCTAACAACCTTTTCGATATGACCTGCTATATATTCGCTGTCGATAATTGGCTTTTCCAAACTGCACACCGCCGCGATATAGTATAAATAAAGGTCGCTGTCGTCGATGATGTCGTCGCTTTCGTCATCCAATCGTCCGTTAATATAGGAAAGCAAACCTGTTATCTTTTCTATCTGCAGACTATCGCGCAACATATTGATAATCGCGATTCTGCAAAACTGCCGTTTGGAATAAAGCTTTTGCGTTGGAGGCGGTAAAAAACCGCGTTTAACCCAGTTTTGTATCATATACGGTTCAAGCCCCGTCAAACGGGCAACCTGTGACATCATCAAGCCTCCGCAGGCAAACGCATTATCCAAAAAGTTCCCTGCTTCAAATACGTTCGATACACCGATTTCTACGGTTGTACCCGGAAGTTTGTTTATCATTTTAACCCTCCCTTCATCATCTCTGTGTCATGATTGTATCACACAATCACGTGATTGTCAATAGGGTTCGTGCGATTTTTTAAAATATTTCACAAGGGGCAAAAACCACCTTATATCATTTATGAATTGCCCGAAGTGCTATATGCACAAAAATATTTTGTATAAAAAATAAAAATCCGTTGTTTTAAAAGATATTTTTGTGTTGAAAAACGGTTTATGATGTGTTATAATTACTCAAATATATTTCTTTAAACATTAATACATGAAAAGAGGAGTCAGGCTATGGCAATGTATTTTGAACAAGAGTCCCACACATTTAGCGAGTATCTGCTCGTTCCCGGATATTCGTCAGCGGAATGTATACCGTCAAACGTAAGTTTGCGTACCCCCGTTACGAAGTTCCGCAAGGGTGAAGAACCTGCTGTTTCTATCAACATACCGCTTGTTTCTGCTATCATGCAGTCGGTATCGGACGATAAAATGGCAATCGCTCTCGCAAAAGAAGGTGGCCTATCCTTTATATACGGCTCTCAAACTATCGAAAATGAAGCTGCTATGGTTCGTCGTGTAAAAACGCACAAAGCAGGTTTCGTTTGTTCCGATTCCAACTTGAAAGTTGACGACACTCTCGCAGACGTTATCGAACTTACCGAAAAAACCGGTCACGCGACTATCGCTGTTACCGACAACGGTACTGCAAACGGCAAACTCATGGGTATAATCACCTCGCGCGATTACCGTGTGTCCCGTATGGACAAGAACACCAAGGTTTCGGAATTCATGACTCCGTTCGATAAACTCGTTTATGCTTACGAGGGCACTTCTCTTAAAGAAGCAAACGATATTATCTGGGATAACAAAATCAATTCCCTTCCCATAATCACCAAAGAAGGCAACCTTTGCTACTTCGTATTCCGCAAGGACTATGCATTCCACAAGGAAAATCCGCTTGAACTTCTCGACTCGCAAAAGCGTTACATGGTAGGCGCAGGTATCAACACCCGCGACTATGAAGAACGTGTCCCCGCACTTGTCGAAGCAGGCGCTGACGTGCTCTGTATCGACTCGTCGGAAGGTTTTTCGGAATGGCAAGCGCGTACTCTTAAATGGATTCGCGACAAATACGGCGACACCGTAAAAGTAGGCGCAGGCAACGTCGTTGACAGAGAGGGCTTTATGTTCCTCGCAGAAGCAGGTGCCGACTTTATTAAAATCGGTATCGGTGGTGGTTCTATCTGTATCACCCGTGAACAAAAGGGTATCGGTCGCGGTCAGGCAAGCGCGGTTATCGAGGTTGCCGCAGCACGTGACGAATATTACGAAAAGACAGGTATTTACATTCCTATCTGTTCCGATGGCGGTATCGTTTACGACTATCATATCACCCTCGCTCTTGCTATGGGTTCCGACTTCATCATGCTCGGCAGATACTTCTCGCGCTTCGATGAAAGCCCCACAAACAAGGTAAACATCAACGGTACGTTCATGAAGGAATATTGGGGCGAAGGCGCTGCACGTGCTCGTAACTGGCAACGCTACGCCATGGGCGGCGACAAGAAGCTCTCGTTTGAAGAAGGCGTTGACTCCTATGTTCCCTATGCAGGCCCGCTTAAAGATAACGTAGGTCTTACTCTTTCCAAGGTTCGTTCTACCATGTGTAACTGCGGTGCGCTCTCCATTCCCGAACTTCAAAAGAAAGCAAAAATCACTCTCGTTTCTGCAACTTCTATTGTTGAAGGCGGCGCACACGACGTTCTCCTCAAGGAAAAATCTGCAGTTAAATAAAAAACACACAAAGGCTCTCGTCTTAATTTACGAGAGCCTTATTTTTTTAAATATAAAAGGAGTCACTTTCTTACAGGTTTTAACAACCGTCAAAAGGTGACTCCTATTTTTTATTATTCGATTCTGTTCTTGGGTTTCGAAATCATGATTATTATAAACAATAACAACAAAACCGGAATCGCAACAACGGGAGCGACTATTAAAGGTTCTATCTGCAACGCATCCGACGTAATATGAATCGATTTTGATGCTTCGATATTTTCAATGCGCTTTCCGCGAACGCACATTCTGTGGGTGTTAATACCGTACGGAGTGCAGGTAAACAAGGTACAATAATCTTTTCCGTTTTCTATCAACAACGAATCCACTTGGTCAGGCTCGATTATAAGAATACGGTCGACCTCGTAGGTTATTACCTCGTCCAAAACACGTATCATGAAAATATCGCCTTCGACAACCTTGTCCAAGTTGGTAAACAATTTGGCTGACGGAAGTCCCCTGTGTCCCGAAACAACCGAGTGAGTGTTTTCCCCGCCCGTCGGCAAACTTGTCCATTCAAGATGTCCGATTGCGGTTTGAAGTACGCTTTCGCTCGTGCCATGACAAATCGGAAGTGTACAACCTATGCTGGGTATTTCAATATACCCCATTATTCCGTCACCGGCTACGTTGAGCAGTTTATTATACTCAGCCTTTTCTTCTTCGCTAAGTGAAAAACCATTGGTACGGTTAGCAAGTTTTTTGTTATATTCTATTGCGGCATCCAAAATTTCTTTATACTTATCATCGTCGATATTAGAAACAACTTCGGAATAAGACGAAATAACCTTGGATTGGTGCAACGAGTTTATATAATCGCTTACAGTAGGATACAATAGCAAAGAAAAGCCTGCAAGAAAGACTATAACCAATATTATCGTTGTGAAATTGATACGCCGTCTTTTTTTAGTCTTGTACATGAAGATTGCTCCCATAAGGCATTTCTTAACTATGGTACGTTAATAAATCAAGTTGTACTCTGTGCGTCTATTGAATTAGCGGAGAGGAATACACCTCTCCGGTAACTGCAATTATATTATTGTTTAAAAACGATTATTTCTTTGCACCTGCGAGCTTCTTGGTGATGAGCAAAACAGCTGCGCCAACAAGAAGAAGTCCGCCAAGTACATAGAAGATGGTAGTACCGATACCACCGGTGCCGGGAAGAACGGTACCTGCGTAGTTGACAACGTCAAATGCAACAACACCGTCGATAACTTCAACGTCATTGCCGTCAACAGTAGCGGTAAACACTTTGTTTTCTTCATCGAAAGTGATGTTTACGATGATGTCTTCGAGGAGACGATTATATCCGGAAGGAGCGATGATTTCGGTGATGGTATATTCGCCTTCGCCAAGACCGGTAAAGGTGATAACACCGTTTTCATCAACGTAACCTTCAACAGTGATGTTTTCAAGTTCAGCAGTTTCCTTAGTTACGTTGGTAACCTTGGTGTACTTTTGAGTGATGCTGTCGTAGAAATCCACGTTAGGAAGATAGGTAATGCCACTTTCTTCGTAAGATTCGGTCTTGGGAGCCTCGGTAGTATAAGTACCGTCGGTAAGCATCCAATATTCACCTGCATCGTCTTTAACGAAGATGGTTTCGTTGATGTATGCTACGTCAGTAGAAATACCGGAGATGGTGAACTTAGCACCGGTAAGAATTTCTGCGTCGCCGTTAATCTTGGTAAGTTCGATTTTGGAAGAATAGTTCTTAGTAGTGCTGTTGGGACCTTCACCGTTAGGTTCACTGGGAAGTTCTGCAGGAGGTGTGGGAGGTACGGGAGGTACAGGAGGAGGTACACGACCTGCGTCGGTAATCCAGTTGAGCTCTACGTAGTTGAGCATAGCCTCGCCAACCTTAACGTTTTCGTTAACGGTAGCGGTGTATGTAAAGGTTACAACTGCGTTAGCGTCATAGAGGAAAGTGCCGTCATAAACGGTTACTTCTTCTGCATCTTCGCCTTCGCCTTCAGTGATTGTAGTGGTGTTCTGCATAACGATAACTGCGAGGAAATCCTGACCTTCAGCGAGTTCGAAATCTACGCCTTCTTCGAGGTCCTTAGGATAAACCTTGAAACCGTCGAATGCAGTAGCTTCACCGTCGCCAATCTTAATAGTAGCAGTAAGGTCGTCATTGTAGGTCAAGCAGTCTTCCATGTTATCGAATACATAGTATTCAGCAATCTTCTTGTCGCCTTCGTACTGTACAAGGGGAACTTCAACAGTAAAGGTAAGAACTTCGCCGATTGTAGCTTCTTCTTTGTTTACTGTCTTGTTGATTGTAGGAGCGTTGTTCTTGTCGATGATAACTGCTTCGGGGTTGGTGCTGTCGATAGTTACTACCGCGCCGAGCGAAGAAGTCACATAGTAGTAGCCGTATGCGAGTTCATCGAAAATCACGGTAGAACCATTTGCAACAACAGATTCGGTTGCTTCGGTCTTCAAAGTTCCGAGGAATGTAATCGCGCCTTCGGTAAGGTTGCCGTTTGCGTCTACTGCTGCATCAAGCATTTCAATGAATCCGTATTCATCCTGTGCAAAGTAGTCGTTTTCGGGAAGTTCGCCGTCGTAAACGTAAGTAATCGCACCATCGTCACCTAATTTCGCATCGAAGATTTTGTAAATCGTGTAGGTTTCGCCGATGGTTGCGTTTGCAACGGTAATCTTACCGTCGTTGGGTGCAGCAAGAGCTACGATACTTAATGAAAATACCATTAATACCGCAATCAAAACCGCAAAAAGTCTTTTTGTGTTTTTCATTTTTTTAGTCCTTTCAACCAAAAAATATATTTTATTTTTTTATTTCTTCTTTTAAACACGCTCAACCGAGCCAAGGGCATTTCTATTTAACTCTGCTTTTGCGTTTGATATGCAAAACATAGCCAAACACAGCAGCCACAGCCATTATCGATATAGCGATTGCATACACCGCAAAGGTACCGATACCACCCGTTTCGGGAAGCTGATAGCCCTTAAAGTTCTTAACGTAAAGCACGTCGCTGTTTTCGGTGACGAAATACTTGTTGCCAACCAACATATCGGCGTCAACGATTCCGTTTGTCACCTTAATCGCCTGTGCCCCGTCCATCAAAATATATCCGGGAGGGCTGGTCTTTTCTACTAACCAATAGACCTTGTCATTTTTAATATTTTCGATGACGATTCTACCGTTATTATCGGTTGCGTACGTACCACCGAATTTAATTGTCAATGCCTCGTCTTCGTAAAGTTCGAACTTGACACCGGGAACGGTAATCGGGTTACCTGCCGAATCCACCTTTTGCAACTGCAAAACAGTGTTGATAGAGTTGGTAACCGTCCAAACAATTACTCCGTTTTCGGTTGAAGAAGAGTATTTTACCGCATATCCGTTAGGAACGTTAATTTCCTCAACGGTATATTCATATTCATCGGAAGAAAGATGTTGTTTAGACAACTCGGAGAAAGTATATGTCCAGTTGTTGTCTGCGCTAAGCATTATCGGCTCACCGATTCGTGTCGAAGTGGTTACGCCGTTTATCGTTTGATTCAACACAAGTGCTACTTGTATTGCTTCGTGTTCATCAGGCTCAACACCGTCAAGCCATTCTTTCTTAACGACCAACGACTCCGTTTCAACCTGAACTACGGGGTGCAAATACTGCTGTTTTTCCAAAACACCCGAAATACTAAACGTAACAATCGCATTATCATTAGAATAGAAGCCTGCTTTTTCGGAACTCGTTGCGTTTGAACCGTAGTCGGTATTTGCATCACCAACCGCATTATATTTCATGCCGGAACCATACTCGTCATACGCCGTTTGCGTTGTCTTTACGTTGAATGACACAATATAGTTGTATTCGGGTTTAAACTGATAGTCGGGGTGGAACTTCGCAACCACCGTTCCGGTCGAACCGGTAGGGCTAACTGCAGTATCTGCAGGGGTATATGTGAAGCTTTCAAAGATTTTGTTAGCTGCAGCGGTAAGCGTGCCATTTTCATACAAAACCGTCACTTTATTCGTTCCGATTTCGTTCATGGTCACCTTCACGTCAGGGTTTTCGCTGTAATAACGAACGTACTTACTAAGTTCGTCGGTTATGGTAACGCCTTGAGGATAGAAAATAGATTCAAGCTGAAGTTTCAACTGCGACATATCGCTTTCAATGCCGTAGAACTGACCGTTGCCGTTAGTCGCCATATATTGCAATACTTCGGGACTTCGCGATTCATCTTGGTTGGTTTCGCTTATATCCTTTGAAACACCAACCGTAAATACTGTTACACCGGGGTTAGAATTCATAAAGTCGTCAAATGCAAGTTTTGACGGGTCTTTACAATACGAGAAGTAGCTCGTTGTACCGTTAGCATAACGTTTGCCAATATCGGATGTAGTAATTTTATAATTGTTATTTACCGTCGTTCCGACATCGTTAGCATTGATTTGGAAGAAAGTGGGAACACCGTCGGAAAGGAATACCAATACCTTTCTGTGTCCGTTACCTCTCACGGCACTTGAAGAGAACACCTCTGTCGCACGGAAAAGTCCTGCTTCGTAGTTAGTACCCGAATTTTCCTTACAGGTACAGTCAACAAACTTAGAAGAACCGCTTGTCCAATTCAAAAGCACGGCACTGTCATGAGTATAATCCACATTCTTAGTCGATACCATATTGCTGTTAGTGGAAACGTCATCAACGAGCCCGTAGAATTGCACGACAGCTACGTTATTTTCTTCGTTCAAGTTCAAGAAATAAGATATAAATCCGTCGTTTGTAACTTTGCTGGTAGAACCGTTCAGGAACTGCGTTATCGCGTCATCGCGTCGCATCGAGCCGTTCATGTCTTCATCGTTCATACTGCTCGAGCCGTCAACGACTATAAGCAAGTCAATCGGTTCACTTTTACCTGTCATATCCATATATAAGCGGTAAAAGTCATCGCCTGCAAGGTCTGTATCGGGGTTTGCCGTACCGTCGTTTAGATAGTCGATGGTCTTATTATGAACGAACGGAGTTACTTCTTCTTTGGGGTTATAAACACGTTCTTCCGCCATAATCGTGAAATCGATTGTAGCAGATACCGTTTGTTCATAAAGAGTGAACGCCGTTGCATCGTCGTCATCGGTGGTTTGATAGTATGACCGGCTACTGTTATACAAGTAACGTACGGTAGAGGTATCTTGTCTTATATACTTATCACTTGTATAAGTGAAATTATTTTTGGTGTTTTTGTTGGTCGTTGCCGTACTACTGGACGTCAAACAAAGATAATTTTTGGTACTAACATTTTGCAAATAACCATCGTAATACCATTGCAAAGAATTAGAAACGGTACCCGATATCGCATTGTTCCTTATACTAACCGAACCTCTCGACAACCCTGTACCCGAACTGTTTTGTACAGCGTAACTACTGCCGTGTACAAGTACGTAGGTTTTGCCTTTAGTAAGAGTGGTAGCTTGATTCCACGTAGTTGCTTCGGTTTTACTGTTTTGGGTCATTGCGTAAACGTATCCGCCAAACGTCGAATACTCTACCGAATATACACCCTGAGGCAGATTTGTAAACGAGCCTTTAAAACTGTTAGAGGAATTAAGCGTTATCGTTTTGCCGGTTGAAACACCGTTATCATAGAGAGTAACCGTAACTTCTTTACCGCTCGAGACACCCGTCATCGTTACGTTTACCGTAGTAGTTCCGCCCGTGGTATGTGCGGGAGTTTGATTGTCGGTAACCTTTAATTCCAAAGTAGTACCGTCAACAAACTCTATTTTCAAACTTTCCTCGGTAGAGAACGGTTTTTCGGAAACCAATAACCAATCTTCTATCTTTTCGTCATCGTCTTTTACCGATGAAATCGATATATAATCGCTGTTACTGAAAACAACCGATTTTGCATCTGCCGCATTGAACGGTAAACCGAGTTCTTCGAAAAGTTTGCTTAACAAAATCGAGGAATAACCGTGGATTTTAAATGTAACGTCTTCAAAGTGGAAGTCCACAGTGAAGTAGAATACCGAGAAATCGTCGGTTTCGAAATTAAGATTGCCGTCTTCGTCAATCGAAGCGGTCATAACCTCAACTTCGGTGTCCTTACCTATCTCCGCAACGTCGGCTTCATCGGTACCGACAAGGTGATAAACCTTTACGCGCAGATATTTGGGATTGATTTTATCCAAATCGAAACCTGAAATAGCAACCTTTATCGGGTTTTCAAATTCCGCTTTGTTTTCGCCGTCAATAATAGAAATATCGTAAGCACCCGAAATCAAATGCTCGTCGGTATCTTCAAGATATTCTTTAAGTCCTGCCAACGAATCACCGTTAATTTCCGAAACGTTAGCCTCCATAGAATCATCAAACGGACCTGTAAGCGAGAAATCCAAACCATCAACAGAAGTGGTTTTTTCGGTGAATTCGGGAAGTGCCGAAATAAGCGCGTCAAGCTCGTCTGCCTTTTCCTGTTCATTTTCCTCAAGATATACAACAATCATGTCTTTGATATCTTCGGGAAGCTTGTACCAGTGATTAACTATTTGCTTAGCGCTTTTTTCTTTAGCAATCTTAACCGCCAAAGCCTTTTTCGAACATTCATCAGAGTGCTCGGAAAGCGATTCTGAACCGTTACCGCAATCGCAGTTAGGGATATGTATGCTTACCGACGGGATTTCACCGTATCCGAGTATTTCGCTTGCACCGAAATCGTAAACGTTCTTGCAAACACTGTTATTCGAGTCGCCCTCAATCGTTTTGATACGAACCAATTTTGTCGAATCGGCATCATCGTAAACCAATTCGTATACAAAACCTACGTGGTCTGCAATACGGTCATTCTGTTTGGAAGCATCGAATTTATCCCAATCGAAGAATACGATATCGCCGACTTTCGGTTTATATTTCGAATCTGCGCCGTGATACAAGCCTGCATCACGCAGTACGGAAAGACGTTTTTGACTGTTTTCTTCAAAAGTCACTATTCGTTTATCTACACCTGCATAATTCAAACAGAAGGAAACAAACATACCCGACCAATCGCCGTATTTATTTCCGTACCATTCGCCGTATCTGGTATAGCCTTTTGCGGTTGCGCCGTCTTCCAATACGGTATAGTTCTTTTGACTTTCGGTATATCCAAGTTGCGTTTGTGCAACCGAAATTATATCATCTCGCCAATTATCGGTCAATTCGACTTGAGAAACGGTTTGTTCGTAAACGGTTTGAGATTCAACGTCGGCATCTACATCAGCGTAGCACGAAAGAACGTGTTCATGTTCTTCGATTCCGCAGAAAACACTTTCGCTCTTCATAGTAATAGCGGGAAGTATTAACGCATAGGTTGTGCTAAACACTATAAGCACAGCCAACATCATTGCTATTCTGTTACGGATTTTCATCCTGTGTCGTTTTTTGGAATACCTTATGGCATCCTGCAAAACCGTTTGCTTCATAGTTCACCTAAAACCATTTTTGTGGTTATTTTTACCGTTCGTTGTAACTTTGTTTTATCTCAGTAGTCGTAAAATGACGTTTGTTGTCTTTTTTAAAGCTTTGTGTGAAAACAAAAAGTGCAGTTATATATTGTTATGGTAGAAAAAATCAAAATCCCGATTTTTTCGCTGTTTCAAGACATAATAACCCAAATTTTCACCTTGTTATAATAACATGCAAATCCCATTATGTCAACCACGCGCACGCAAATTTGTGAAAATATGCAAAAATGTGCAGAAAAAGATACCATATTTGACATTTTTGCAAAAAGACAACGAAATTATTTTCTCATTCTAGAATATTTTGTTGATTTTTACAAAACAATTTGTGAACATTTTGGTCACATATTGCAAAAATCCCCTCAAAAACACCTCATTATCAACTTGTTGCGTATGCACAATAACCATTGCTCTTTTTCAGCGGATTCAACAGTTTTCTACAAAAAAATATAATATATAGCAAATTCATTGACAACACCACGATATTTTGTTAGAATACAATATATATTGAAATAATGGCTTATTCTAACTATATATTAGGTTTTTTCAAAAAACCTTAAAAATCAAAAAAATTCACTCTCAAGGTATAACGACTATGAAAGACGTCAAAATATTGATTGCCGCGCACAAAAAATCCAGACTTCCCGACGACCCCATGTACCTCCCTATTCACGTAGGCGCAGAGGGCAAGGAATCTATCGGTTATCAGGGAGATAATATCGGCGAAAATATTTCCGACCGAAATTCCCAGTTCAGCGAACTGACAGGGCTTTACTGGGGCTGGAAGAATTTGGATGCGGAATATTGGGGTCTTGCCCATTACAGAAGACACTTCAAGGGCAAAAACTCTTCAAAAGACCCCTACGCAAATATTATCACCTCGAAAGAGGTAGATGAGCTTTTGAACGATGCGGATATCATCGTTACCAAAAAAAGACGTTATTACATAGAATCGACGTATAGTCATTACGTTCATACCCTCCACGAGGAAACCTTAAACACCACACGTGACGTTATCGAACAGTTATACCCCGAATATCTTACGTCTTTTGATACCTGCATGAAGCATACTTATATGCACGCATTCAATATGTTCATCATGCGAAAGGACTTGCTCGACGAATACTGCCAATGGTTGTTTGGCGTATTATTCGAAGTAACCGATAGGCTTAAAGACCGCGAATATTCCGCATTCCACAACAGATACCCCGGAAGGTTAAGCGAGCTGTTGCTTGACGTATGGTTGGAATATAAAGGATATGCTTATAAGGAAGTGCCTTTCGTTTATACCGAACGCGTCAATAAGGTCAAAAAGGTGTACCACTTCTTACTCGCCAAATTTTTCAAGGTTAAATACGAAAGGAGCTTCTGATGGAAGCACTTATATCGGTTATAGTTCCGGTTTATAACGTCGCCGAATATTTGACACGTTGTGTGGAAAGCATCATTGCTCAAACATATAAAAACCTTGAAATCATCTTGGTTGATGACGGCTCTACCGACGACAGCGGTGTCATGTGCGACAATTACCTAAATAAAGACTCGCGAATCAAAGTAATTCACAAGCAAAACGGCGGTCTGTCTTCTGCGAGAAACGCAGGAATCGATATAGCCTTGGGTGAATATTTGACATTTATCGACAGCGACGACTACGTTGATGTCGATTACGTCGAGTTTTTATATAAATTAGCTGACCTTCATAAAGCGAAAATGACCATCTGCTCGCATACCGTTTATTACGACAACGGCACCGTGCTCAAAAATGAAACGGGTGAAAATGCGCTTTTAGACAGCAAAACTGTATTGGAACGAATCTTGTATGACGAGGATATTGATTTGTCCGCCTGGGCAAAACTATATCAGCGTTCTTTGTTTGCTTCCATTCGTTTCCCCGTGGGTCGTCTTTTCGAAGATGCAGCCACCACTTACCTTTTCGTACACGAAAGCGGCTTGGTAGCTATCGGGTTGGAAAGCAAACTTAATTATATGATTCGAAGCAACTCTATCTCCAACGCCAAATTCACAGAAAAAAAGCTGGACTTAATAACCAGCACCAACGAAATGGCAAACTTTTGCAAAGCGAATTATCCCGAGCTTTCAAAAGCTGCAGATAGACGAGTAATGTATGCATATCTGCCTACCCTCTCTCAGTTGGCAAACAGTAATGTGAAAAATAAACCCATCCAAAAGTCGCTCATGAAGTATATAAGAAAGCACGGCTTGTCCGTACTTTTTGACCGCAGAGCCAAAAACCGTGACAGAATGGGCATTTTATCTGCCATGTTCGGATTTGGTTTTTACAAACTGCTTTGGAATACCTACAGAAAACTAACAGGAAGATTTTAAATACGAATCAGGCAATAGTAACTACGCACTTGAATCAAATTGTTCAGGAGAATAGACAATGATTGTTTATATTTCTATGTTGTTGCTGTCTTTGGCATGTATGTACAAGGCATCAAAACAAGCAGATTCAAAGAAAAAATACTTATATTGTTTCCTTGCCTTTTTGCCGTTCTTGCTCGTTTCGGGTTTCCGTTACGGGGTCGGAACAGATTATATCAGACGCTATTATGTCGATTTTACCAGAATTATCGACGGACAGGAAATCACCAACTTAGAATCGGGCTTTTACCTTATGTTGAAAGCCAACGTACAAATATCCGACACCCCCTATTTGCTGTTCTTTGTTTGTTCGTTGCTTATTAACGGGTTTATATTCTTCGTCATCGCAAAAGAAAGCAAAGACAAAATTTTAAGCGTTTGTATTTATTTTTTCTTGGGATTTTTCTTCGACTCGTTGAATATAATGCGTCAATACCTCGCAATAGCAATTGTATTTATAGGTTATTATTGTCTGTTAAAGGACAAGTCAAAGGGCAGAATAATATTTTTCATTGCGAGCGTAATTGTCGCT
>JAZRUB010000113.1:0-7401 GCA_045652305.1 Eubacteriales bacterium | reverse complement strand
CCTTTATCCCAAAGTTCATCGCTGACAACGGGTTTTACACTACCTGCTGCGTGAAGAAGAATCTTAAGGTTGGGGCAAAGTTCAAGGTGCTTTTCGTCGATAGGATTGTTACCCCAAGAAGTTACGACAACGTCGGCATCCTTAATTACTTTGGAAACCGATTCAAAATCGGTGCCGCCTTCGTTAATAACAACTTCACCGCTGTTGGAAAGGCGCTTAAGCAACTTTTCGTTAAATACCATGTTGCGTGTGTCGGGGTTCATAAGAAGTGCAATTTTCATGTTATTTTTTCCCTTTCTTATAGAAAAAGTTTTAAATACTTATTTTCACAGAAGAGCTTTGCTCCTGCTTTATAATCATCTTCATTTACGGTAAAGCAACCGTTCTTTTCGGGCTTGTAGATAAGTCCTTCAGGCAACATTTCGCAAAGTGAGTCCCAATTTTTGTAGTTTTGGTTGCCGTTTATTTCGATACATCCGCAAGCCATACCGTTAAGTGCGCCGATACGAGATGCGAACTGCTTATTCCATTCAGCAAGCAAGGGCACAACCGTCAAGTCGGCACACAAGCACTGTCCGCCTGCTTTGTAAATCGCTGCTGCCATATCGAACGAAATCGACATGGTTTTTGCAATCGGTTTAAGCGCAACCGCCTTATATCCAAGAGATAAGCGTTTTTCAACGTCTGCCAACGAATGCGCGGATTCGTCTGCATTGATGGTTACGGGAAGATTGCCAACGTAAACCTCGTTTTCGGGTGCAAAGGGTTCTTCGATAAGTTCGATATTACCAAGAGCGCCTATTTTGTCTGCATGGTCCAAAAGTGCTTCGAAACGGGGCAAACTGTCATATCTGCCGTTTGCATCGAGGTAATAACGGATTTTGCCGTCTTTCGAAAGCGGAGTATTATAATTTTTCGCGATGTTATGTATTTCGGAAAGTCTTGCTTTGTCCCATTCGAGCATAGAACTCATGTCTGCTTCTTTGGTAAGGTTTTCACCGCAAGCCTTGCCTATTTTAATCTTCAAAAGACCTGTGCCGGAATCAAGAAGATTCTTAAGTCCGTTTTCATCAACCGCATAACTTACAAGCGGAATATGTGCCAACTTATCGTGACGGAAAGAAAGCGCTTCCTTTGCATGAGCAGGGATTATATTATCGAAATCACGAATGCCGTTTTCGAGCGCATAAACCGACCACAACGCATAGTCAAGTCCGACAAGCGAATTGAGCACAAAGGTTTCTGCCACGTCCCTACCGCAAATCTTATCGGCATACTTCTTCAAATCATGCAAAAGCGAACGGATAAGAGCATCAGGCGTAACAAAGGTCTGACCCTTTATCATGTCAAGCGCATAAGCGGTAACGTCGCGCATGAGTGCGCTGGATTCCTCGGGTGCATGTTCTGCAAATACGTTTGCATCCGACCAAAGCACCGAAATCGTACCGGGTGCGGTAGCAACAAAATTGTCACTTTCGATTTTAACAACCGTCTGCCAAAGCTCGGTAAGATACTTACCCTTGAAGCCAAACGGTGCAAGTAACGGTTCACGCACAAAACGGATATCCGTATTTTTTATCGTTATGTTTTTCATTTGTTCAAATACTCCTCAATAACCTTTTTTGCGCCATCCGAAACGGTACCGTCGATAGGTTTATTATACTTTATCAACTCGCGCACATAGGTCGAACTGATATGTTCCATACCGCTTTCGGCAGGAAATACAATCGTTTCGGGCACGCCGAGATTCTTGTTTATTATAAACAAGGTGCGTTCGTAATCAAATTCGCTTCCCATTCTTGCGCCACGCACAATTATTGGATTTTCGAACTGATTACAAAACTCTGCAAGCAAGCCGTTGCAGATATAAGCAGTTGCGTTATCTATATCTTTTATGCTCTCATTAACGGTTGCAAGGCGTATTTCTTCGGGGAAAAAACAATTCTTTTCGCTGTTTGAAGAAACCGCAACCACAACTTGTTCGAACAACTTTGAAGCACGTCTGACAATATCGATATGGCCTACTGTCATCGGGTCGAAAGTGCCTGAAATGATAGCAGTTTTCATTCTTCGGTTTCCTCCTCGGGAACACGCATTATCGTAACGTAGGTCTTGCCGTAACGGTAGAGTTTATTCGACCAGCCGTCGATAGGCGTGGGGATTCCGTCTTTATCAGATTCGCATACGACTATCGCGCCGTCTGACAACAATTCGGAATATTGCAATCTATGCAAAACGTCGTCAAGTACGCCCTCTTGATAAGGTGGGTCAAGAAAAACAAGACCGAACTTTTCTCTGCCCGATGCACCTCTGATATATTCTTTCCAATCCGAGGTTACGACACGGCATTGCTTCATAAGCTTGGTTTTTGTCGCATTTTCTTTTATTACTTCGCAAGCTGCACGTGACGAATCGACGATAACCGCCTTTTCCGCTCCGCGCGACAAGGCTTCAAGTGCCATCTGACCGCATCCGCCAAACAAGTCGAGTACGGTTCTATCGTGCAATTCGAACTGAATCGCTGAGAAAACGCCCTCTTTGCATATCTCGGTAGTGGGACGTGTATCATTACCCGCAAGGGTTTTTAATTTAGTTCCCCTCGCTGTTCCTGTTATTATCCTCATCTTTTTCCTTTCCGAAGTAATCAATTACCGCATCCGCAATTTCTTCTGTAATGCCCTTTACCTTAAGCAATTCATCTTTTGCAGCCACTTTCAAGGCAGATAAAGTGCCAAAATGAAGCATCAAATCGTTTGCCCTTTTTGCTCCGACACCTTTTATCTCGGTAAGCGAGCTTTTCTTGACAGCATTACGGCGTTTCGCGTCCATAAGCGAAAGCGAATAACGGTGAACTTCCTCTTGGATTTTATAGATAAACACGAACGCGTCCTGACGTGTTATCAATGAAATCTCATTTTCACCGTCAGTGAGTGTTCTTGTTTTATGGTGTTCATCTTTTATCATCCCGAAAATCGGGATATATATACCAAGTTCGTTTAATACGTTTTTAACTCGGTTAACTTGGTTGTTTCCGCCGTCGATAAGAATCAAATCGGGATATTCCCAACCGCTTTCATCGGCGTCGTGAGAAAATCTGCGTCTTAAACATTCTTCAAGCGCCATAAGGTCGTTTCCGTCGCTAACCGAATGAATATTGAATCCGCGATATTTGCGTTTTGCGAAATTTCCGTGTTCAAGCACAATCATTCCGCAACTTGTATACTCGCCCGAAGAATGCGATACATCGTAGGATTCTATTCTGTCGGGCAAAACCTCTAATCCTAAAAGTGATGCAAGCGAAATAAGAAAATCCTTTTTTCTGTCCTCGCTCTTTCGTTTATGCAAAAGCTGTTGTTTCGCATTTTCGGAAGCGCGAAGTGCAAGCGCACGCATATCACCGCGTTCGGGACGGATAACCGAAACCTTGAATCCTGCCTTATCGCATAAATAAGACGTCAAAAGTTCGTTATCCTCGGGTTCCAAATCGTAATCTATATATATCTTTTTCGGAATATATCCGCGAAGCTCGTAATAGCGTTGAAAAAGCGAAACCAACGCGGTACTGCTTATTATCTCGTCCGCACCGAAAAAGAAATTTTCTCGGTCTATTATCGCACCGTTCCTTACGAAAAGCAAAGAAACGGCACTTCCCAAATCGTCGGCATATACGCCTATTATATCCGCCTCAACATTAGGCGAGCATACTATCTGCTGACGTTCGTTAAGTTTTTTCACCGCATAAATGCAATCGCGCAATTTTGCGGCAAGTTCAAAATTCAAACCCTCGGAGGCAATTTCCATGCTCTCCTCAAGTTGTGCCGTGAGCTTCTTTCCGTCACCTTTCAAAAGTGCAGTTGCACGATTGAAAAGTTCGCGGTACTCCTCGCCCGAAACATTCCCCTTTACGCACGGTGCACAGCAACGTCCGATGTGGTAGTTCAAGCAAGGTCTACCCTTGCCGATATCCTTCGGGAACGTTTTACCGCAAGTAGGAAGCGAAAAGACCTTTCTTACGGTTTCCAATATATTCCTCGCAACATGGTGAGAAGAATAGGGACCGAAATATTTATCGTTCCCTACAGTACGTCGATAAACTATCGAAAATTCGGGGTAAGGCGAATTTGTTAGTTTTATATAAGGATATCCGCCGCCGTCTTTTAATTTAATATTATAACGGGGTTGAAACTGTTTTATAAACTGGTTTTCTTGGATGAGCGCTTCGAGTTCGGTCAAGGTGTAATATACTTCAAAATCGTTCACCGATTCTACCATTCGTTTTGTTTTTCCGCGATGGTCGGCATGGGAGGCGAAATAACTCGAAACACGGTTTCTAAGCGCTTTTGATTTTCCAACGTATATTATTCTGCCGGATTTGTTTCGCATTATATACACGCCCGGCGTAGCGGGAAGCAGACGTGCTTTTTCAAATAATTCTTCGCGCGTCATTAGATACACCTACAAAAAATGCCCTGAACCAATAGCTCAAGGCGTTTGTTTATATTTATTCGTTAAAACCACCGAGTATGAGCGTAACAAGACCGTCAACAGCTTCTTCTTCATCTACACCGTCAGCGAGAATTGTTATAATATCACCCTTGGAAATTCCAAGCGAAAGAACGCCCAACAAACTTTTCGCGTTTGCTCTGCGGTCGCTGTTTTCAACCCAGATGGAACTACGATAGGAGTTGGCTTTTTGGATAAAATATGTTGCAGGTCTTGCATGAAGTCCGACTGCATTTTGGATTTCTATATTCTTTGTAGTCATACGAATACCTCCACACAATGATATTATATCAAAACAACACCGTCAAATCAATAGAAATTTCATGGACTTTTCTACAAAAATACCGATTCAAACAACGTCCGTTTTTGTCAATTATATCTATTCCGCGCCCTTTTCGTTGATAGAAATCACATTACCAACGACACGTTCGCCGTCTATTATAAATGCACACTCGGTATTATTATATATACGTTCTCCGCTTTTTGTATAGTATCTACCCAATTTCTGATATCCTATACACACGAACTTAACCTCTGCTTCGTTTGGCGAACCGTTGGGGATGGGCACAACATTGACGTTTGCAAAATTCACCTTAAAAGCGGTTCCTTCGTTTGAACGCGGTTCGAAAATAACCGATTGCGACAAAACGTCAAGCACCTTGTCAACATTGTCTTCGCCGTTTACATTTACAGAAACTTCGAGTGTGACCATTGTCGGTTCTTCGAAAAATTCGTTTATCGTATCACGAAAAACGAGCACAGCGATAGAACAGATGACTACGATTAATATGACTACATCCAAAATATTGAACTTGAACGTACGTTTTTCCACAGGTCACACCTCCTATTCACTATATTTAGGCATAGTGGCTATTTTATTTAGAGAACCGCAAAATCCGAAAATAAACCACATTACAACAAGCATTCGCAAATCATAAAACGGATTGAAAATAAACAAACAAGCAATCGCAATTATCACCGATGCGCCTACTACACCGCTTGTATGAGCATCTTCATTTCCGTTGTTGCCCAACGTTGCGCTGAATATTCGTTGTAACACAAGCAGTACCGAAATAACGAACAGTACGGTTGCAACCCAACCGCCAAATCCGCTTATTCCCGACCAGAAATCGGTGAATTCCTGTTCGACAACCGACATTGAATCGGAATCGTATATCGACCTTGCAGCAAAGCTAAATAGCGACGTTGTTGTATAATCCGTAGCAAGTGCCGTAATCGGCGGTAATACCACAGCCGCACCAAGTATTGCTCCAACGGGTGCTCTATATGTCGTTGCGATAAAAACAAATACAGAACACAGTAACAGCACATAAAACATCGTGCTGTCAACAAGTACGGCACAAACGATTGCAAACACTATAAATAATCGTTTGGGTCTTCTTTTATCAAGCGCCGTATACGATGACAAAGCAAGCGGCAATATAAGCGAAACCGCCATCATCAGCATTTCTTTATCAAGCGTATAACGCGTAAGCCAAAGCGTAGCGGCACGAAGATTATCGTGAGCAATAAGTGTGGCAAAATCGCCAACTATATATAGCGCCATGCCGGCAGTAACACCGACACAAAGCGCGTTTAATGTCTGATAGACAAGTTTTTTCGAGCATAAAAGGTTTTTCGCGAGAAAATAAACCGAAGTGAAACAAAGTACACAAAGTTCCTCGTGCGATATGCTTTCATCAGAAACCGCAGAAGAAATAAACATTGTTACGTACAGTAACAAGACAACCGCATCGGCAGTGCCAAAACTAAAATTTCGCTTCAATCGTACACATTTTATCAAAAACGAAGCAAACGTAACAAAAATAACAAATGAAACAACATCAATACTTACGAACGAAAATGTTCCCGCCGCAAGTAAAACCCCAAATTCAGGGATATGCAGAATTGCAAGACAAACAATAAACGTAAAAATATAAAGGAATATAGTTGACGGCGAAATGAACATCGTCGTTATTCCGAAAATCGAACCCAACAGAAAACTTATTCCCACCGTCGTTACGGGTAACGCCGACGCATATCTGTCAACCGAAGAATCGTTGACACCCAAACATTTAAGGAGCAACTGCCCCATTATACGTCCGTTTCCGATAGTGTTTAGAATACTCTTGTCGCCAAATGCTACAAGAATCATTCCCACCAAAGCCGTTATGGCAGAAAAAGACAAGTCATCGGTACTTGCAACACTTCCCAAATTAAGCGACACGTAACTTTTTAATAAAAATATCGCAGCCGCGTATATACCGAAAGTTATTAAAAATACGCCAACCGAACGCATAGAAGTGTTCAAAAGTGCGGTTCTTAAATTCCCAAAAGTTTTCATAACAGAGCTTTTGGATATAACCGAAGCGACAGCATTTCGGGTAGGCATAACGAAATTCTTTCGTATGCCGGTTTTTTCATATATCGGAGCTGTGACTTTATCGTGAACCAATTCGTCAACCGATTTCGACGATGTAATTAAAGAAGACGCAAAACCGCTTTCAAAAAAACGAACAAAACGCGAGGAAAGTCTGCGTGTAAACGACAAAACAAGGCTCTCTTGCGCGAGCCTCTTAAATGTTCTGCGTTTATAACTTTTTTTCCTCGCTTTATTCATCCTTTTGCTCCATCAAATCCGGTCGCTTGGTTTCTGTTCGAATACGGCTTTGTTCCTCTTTCCAACGACGTTGCTTTGCGTGGTCGCCGTTAATAAGAACTTCCGGAACTTCAAGCCCCTCAAAAACACGCGGACGTGTATATTGAGCATGTTCCAACAAACCGTTTTGCAAACTTTCCTCGGAATAACATTCCGAAGAAGGCAATACCCCGTCGATAAGACGGGAAACGCAATCGACAACTATCGCGGCAGGTAATTCCCCACCTGTAAGAACGTAG
>JAZRUB010000112.1:0-3226 GCA_045652305.1 Eubacteriales bacterium | reverse complement strand
AGATGGCAGACGAGTATTCGGCGTTTTCGTCTATACTCGTCGATGCGGCGAAAAAGCAAGAAGACAGCGCAAAATCCGACAAAACCCTTGCAACCGCAATAAAAGTTACGCTTTCTTCTATGGGAATAGAGTGCGACGGAGTAAAGGTAAAGGGAATCCGCAAACGCGAAATAACGGTTTTCGGCGTGAATCCTCAAAAGATGACCTTGACTCCCAACGAAATTGCGAAAACGCTTTCAAAGGTTGTGGGCACTGCAATTTCTCCACCCGAATTCGTGATGCATGACGAATACACGTTGATGAAAATTCACTCCACGCCTGCATTAAGGGTAGAGTGTGCAAAGATATCCGAGGCAAAGTCGGGAGAAACGGTTTGCGGAGATACCGTAAGCGTTTTCGAAAACGACGAAAATTATTTTTATTGCCTTGTTTCCGATGGGATGGGAAGCGGCAGGGATGCCGCATTGACAAGTAAGCTTTCGGCAATAATGCTCGAAAAACTGTTGACCGTCGGAGCAGAAAAGGAAAGCGCATTAAAGCTTTTAAACAAAGCGCTTATCGAAAAGCAGGAAGAGGTTTTTGCAACCGTCGACCTGCTTGAAATAGACAGAGTCACTTCGCGCGCAACCTTGATAAAGGCAGGTGCGGCACCGACTGTGCTGATTCGTAACGGAAAAAGTATGCTTATCGAATCGCGCACACCGCCTGCGGGAATAATGCGTAACGTCATAGCCGACAAAAAGAGCTTTGCTCTCGAAAAAGGCGATATGATAGTAATGCTGACCGACGGAATATTGCAGACGGGAAGCGAAAACAAACTTCTTCCCGAAAGCGGACTTCCTCCTATGCCGAGCGCACGTGCGCTTGCTTCGAAACTCTTGCGCGAGGCGAGAAGAAACAGCGAAACCGCCGACGATATGTCGGTCTGCGTTTTAAGGATATATTAAATTTAAAAAGGGGAAAGAAAATGTTAATAAACATAAAAGCGGTTTGCGAGCTTTTGCAAGAATCGCTTGCCGAACAATTAAATATTTTTGATTACCCTGCGGTTTTACTCGATAACAACCTTAAAGTCATTGAAAAGAACGTGTTTGCAAACGGGGTTGCAAACTTTTTACGACGCGGTTTGAAAACAACAAATTATATGCCCGAGGGTGACGGGTTAAAAATATCCAAAATGATTACCGGCGACACCATGATTACCTCGGTGGAAAAAGACGGACGGAAGGTTTCGGTCAATATAATTTGCGGATTCGACTGCTATTTAATGGTTTTGCTACCCGATTCGGCAAATTTGCGTACGGCGGTGCTTAAAAAGTACGAAAAAATGTCGGGATATGAAGCAAATGTGTCGCAACCCGAGCCGAGGTCTGTTGCAAAACGCATAAAAACTTTTGGAATGGAAGAAATAATCGAAACTGCGTTGCGTAATCATATGTCACCTCATCCGCTTCCGTTTTTTGATTCCTTGGCGGTAATAAAAAGCCTGTTGGGCGAGATTGAGCGCAGAATGCCCAAATATAAAAACCGAATAAAGTTATCCTGCCCTTCAAACGAGCTTATAATCGAGGGTGACGAAAAGGATTTCTTGCTCATTATCGCATTTATGATTTCGCTCTGCCTTGACTTGTCCGAAAAAGAGGTTTGTGTCGAGATTGAAAACGATAAAAACGAATTAATTTTTACGGTTTCGACAAATGCCGACACGTCGGCATACGAGATTACCCGCTTGGCATCGCCGAGAAAGGGACAAGCTTCTGACGAAAAGTTTGACGAATCGGATTTTCGGGCATATATGCTTAAATTACTTGCCGATGGAAACCTTTGGGATTTTGGGATAGACAGCGACGGCGGAAAAATCAGTTTCGCACTTCGTACGTCTTGCGTCAAACGCGGAGCAGAATTCACCGTGCGCGACGTTTCACATACCTTTGTTGCCGAGGTTGTCGAAAATTTGTTTGCAGATTCGTTAAAATAAAAAAACATCCATAAAAAGAAAATGCCGCAACTAAGGGCGTATCGCCTGCACTTGCGGCATTTTTTGTTCGCGTTTCCTTGACAATGTTCTTTAAAAGATGTATAGTGATATTATGATAGCATAATGTAAATAAGGAGAAAAAAATAATGAAGAAAGTTTTATCTCTTATACTTTCGGCAGTGATGTTGCTGTCGCTTGTCCCGCTAACCGTGTTTAGCGTTTCTGCGGTCACCGACTCGCAAGGTGTGAAATATACGCTAAGCGATGACGGAACGTATTATATCGTTTCGAGCTTTGACGAAACGACAAACGAGGTTGTAATCCCTGCGGAATTTAACGGTTTGCCCATCAAAGAAATTGGCAGTTATGCATTTGAAGATTGCGACAGCCTAACAAGCATAGTAATTCCCGATTCTGTAACAAGTATAGGCGAGGGTGCATTTGAATATTGCGATAGACTAACTGATATTTACTGCGAAGCGGAATCGCAACCTGACGGTTGGAGTGATTATTGGAACTATAATTGTGATGCAACAGTACATTGGGGCTGTGAAATGACCAATACGTCCCTCGAACTCGGCAACATTGACGGCGACGAGGACGTGGACGCGTCGGACTACATATTAATCAAACGTGCTGTTTTGAATACCTTTAACATGACGGAAGAACAGCAAAAACTCGCCGACATCGACAAAGATGGCGACGTTGTTGCAACCGACTACGTTCTTGTAAAACGTATCGTTTTAGGCACGTATAAAATCAATTAAAATTAACAGAACAAAACAAACAAAAGGAGTTTCGTTATTGAAACTCCTTTTGATTTTAAAGCTGTATTTCAAACAAGGTCGTAACTATCATCGGGCGGTGCTTGGTGCGTTTGCGAACGTAGTCGGCAACGTCTTCGCGCAGACGGGAACGCAAGATTTCTATATCGTCAACGCCCTTTGCAAAGCTACGGATAAGCGATTCACGCGCACAGGCAGTGATTTTTGAGATAAGCTCCTCGTTTTCCTTTTCGTAAACGAAACCGCGCGAGATAACCTCGGGCTCGGCAGAAACACACATATATTGGGTGTCAACACATGCCGAAACGATTATAACGCCATCCTCGGACAGACGTTTTCTGTCACGCAGAACAACTCCGTTTACTCCGCCCATACCGCTGTCTACCATTACCGAGCCTGCCGTTACGGTCGATGCGGGTTTGAGCTTGCGTTTGCTCATTTCGACAACTCTGCCGATTTCGGG
>JAZRUB010000111.1:0-13662 GCA_045652305.1 Eubacteriales bacterium | reverse complement strand
CCCGAAGATGCAACTCTTCAAGGCGGTGAAAAACGCTTTGGGTGACGTGCCGATAATTGCAGAGGATTTGGGTGTTTTCGGTGACGACGTTGTGAAGCTGTTAAAGGACAGCGGTTTTCCCGGAATGAGAATCGTTCAATTCGGCTTTGACCCCGATGACGATGCATCGCATATGCCTCATAATTATCCCGAAAACAGTATCGCTTACACGGGCACTCACGATAATAACACGCTTCTCGGTTGGCTTTGGGAAGCGAGTGAGGAGGAACGCGCTTTTGCGCTTGATTATTGCTCGTTTACCGAGGGCGATTGGGGTATGGGCGGATATAATGCGCCTGCTTGCAGAAAAATTATCGAATGTGTTTGGCGTTCGAATGCGTTCCTTGCGATAATTCCGTTTCAGGATATGTGCGGTTTCGGAAGCGACGCGAGAATGAATGTTCCGGGTGATGACAGCGGCAAATGGCGATTCCGTACTACAACCGAAACTGTTGACGGAATAGATAAAGCGTATTTTGCGAACCTCAATCGTGTTTTTCGTAGAAAATAATTCTCGTAAATGTTCAAAAAGGGTTGCAATTTATATTTAGTGTGGTATAATTTCGGTAATAAACTTAAAGGTTTTAAGAGGTCGTTATGAAAAAGTTTAAATCAGCCATAATCGGTTGCGGTAATATTTTCCCGATGCACGCGGTGAGCATTGTCAGATGCCCCGATGCAGAACTTGTTGCAGTTTGCGACGTTAAAAAGAACAGAGCAGATGCAAAAGCAAAAGAATTTGGCGTAAAAGCGTATTATGATTATATAGAAATGCTTGAAAACGAGGATATTGACGTAGTACATATCTGTCTTCCCCACTATCTCCACCCGATAGTTTCTATCGAGTGTAGCAAACGCGGTAAGCACGTTCTTACCGAAAAGCCTATGTCTATCGAAATAGAAGATGCAAGAGCTATGATAGACACCGCAAATGAAAACGGCGTTGTTTTGGGCTGTATTTTCCAAAACAGATATAACGCAGGTACCGTTCTTACCAAACAACTTTTGGAAGACGGCACGTTGGGTGCTATCAAGTCTGCAAAATGCTACGTAACTTGGGACCGTTCGGACGCTTATTACGGAAGCAGCGACTGGAAAGGCACTTGGGATAAAGAAGGTGGCGGTGTTATCATCGACCAAGCAATCCACACGCTTGATATGATGCGTTACCTTATAAACCGCAAAGTTGAATCGGTTGACGCTACAATCGCTAACCGCGGTCACGCGAAGATTGACGTTGAGGATACTGCCGAAGGTGTTATCCGCTTTGACAACGGTATGCTTGCAAACTTCCATGCTATTAACTACTACACCTACGATGCAGAAGTGTTCATCGAATTCCATTGCGAAAACGGTATCGCTACTCTCGTTGCGGACAGAGCAGATATCAAACTTAACGACGGCAGAGAGTTCCATGCGGTTCAGCCCGACGAGGACTTCGGTTACGGCAATGTTAAGTCATATTGGGGCGTAAACCACTGCAAACAGATAAACAATTTCTACGAATGCTTAAAGAACGGAGAAGAAATGTTTATCCCCGTCGAAAGCGCTTATGAAACCATGGAAATGATTTGCGCTATCTACAAAAGCGGTAAAACCAAAGAGAGAGTTTATCTTAATAAATAAACCTTGTATGGTGATATAATGCTGGATATTCTCGAAACCGAAAAGAGTTTTATATTAAAGCATCTCAAAGAGGGCGACACTGCAGTTGACTTCACGATGGGTAACGGGCACGATACCTTGTTTTTGTCCAAAACAGTAGGCGAAAGCGGAAAGGTTTATGCCTTTGACATTCAACCCGATGCGTTAAAAAGTACCAAAAAACGTCTAAAGGAAAACGGTGCGTACGAAAATTACACGCTTATATGCGATTCTCACCATAATGCCGACAAATATATCGACGGCACTATAAAAGCGGGTATGTTTAATCTCGGTTATCTGCCGGGTGGTGACAAAAGCATAACGACCAAAAGGGAAACGACTCTTTCAGCGGTGAAAACGGCTATTAGTCTTCTCTCACCCGACGGGATACTGCTTATCGCGGTTTATCCCGGACATGAGGAGGGCGAAATAGAGGGTGAGCTTATACATCAAATGCTTAGCGAACTTGACAGACGTCAGTATTGCTGTGCAAAGTTTCGTATAATCAACTCTCCCACGTCGTCCTATTTCTACGTTGTTGAAAGTAAATGATTTAATGTAAATCAAAAGGCTGACACAGTATTTGTGTCAGCCTTTTTTTCGTTAGTTGGAGCTTGAATACTTTTGCTTGGTTTGCTGTACTTGCTGTTGAGGTGCAGACTGGGTGGGATACCAACCCTTTTGTTCCATTTTTGCGTAAATCTCGTTTTGCATACAAAGGCAATCGTTAAGCGCCTGTTTGAAAGCGGTGTTTACGTTGGGAGTGGGCGATTCAATTGCACCGTGCATGAAGATGTCACAAGCGTGTTTTACACTTGTGAGAACGTTGTCCATAATAACCTGGTCTTGCATTATTCGTTCCTCCTTAAAGTAAGTTGTAGAATCGGTCAAAGGTGTTTTGCTGTTTTTTTGCGATTTCAGAAAGGAAGTTCGACAGTTCGGTGTCGCCTACCTGATTGGAAAAATCGTTGCAGACTTTTTTGATTTGCTGTGTGTGACCGAGCGCGTCCTCGATATAGAGAAGTCCTTTGGGTGACATAAACTACCCCCAAAAATTTAGTTCCATTCGTATTTTTGCCGGTTTTTTGAATAAGTATTCGGTCAATATGAAAATGTTTTGTGTCTAAAAAACGACGTGCGACTGCTATATCAATATGAATTTTTCGTAAAAAAACAATATAAAAGGCAATCCGTAACGAAAATTGTTGACAATCAAATGGATTTGTTATATATTTATAGAAGAATTAAAGTGGGAAAGTAAGGGGATTGCCGATGAACAACATACCCGAAATTTTTGGTTCGCTCGTTTTTAACCGCGAGGTTATGAAACAGCGTTTGCCCGAAGATGTATACAAATCTCTTAAACATACAATACAACGCGGTGAAGACCTTGATATCACCGTTGCTAACGTTGTTGCAGAGGCAATGAAGGATTGGGCTATCGAAAATGGCGCAACCCATTATACGCATTGGTTTCAACCGATGACGGGAATAACCGCCGAAAAGCACGACGGGTTTATTTCGCCTGATGGAAAGGGCAACGTTATAATGTCCTTTTCCGGCAAGGAACTTATCAAGGGTGAGCCCGATGCATCGAGTTTCCCTTCGGGCGGACTTCGCGCTACTTTTGAGGCACGCGGTTACACCGCATGGGATCCCACTTCGTATGCTTTTATAAAAGACGGCTCGCTTTGTATTCCGAGTGTTTTCTGCTCTTACGGCGGCGAGGCATTGGATAAGAAAACCCCGCTTCTTCGTTCTATGGAAGCAATCAACGAACAGGCAATGCGTATATTAAAGCTGTTCGGAACCGAAGCAAGACACGTAGACCCCAACTGCGGACCCGAACAGGAATATTTCCTTGTAGATAAAGAAGTTTTCAATAAGCGCGAGGACCTTGTTATTTGCGGAAGAACGCTTTTCGGCGCAAAACCGCCCAAAGGTCAAGAGCTTGAAGACCATTACTTCGGCGCAATCAAACCCAGAGTTTCTGCGTTCATGAAAGAACTTGACGAAACTCTTTGGAAATTTGGTATTCTTGCTAAAACCAAGCATAACGAGGCGGCACCCTGTCAGCACGAGCTTGCGCCTATTTACGGCACAGCCAATGCGGCTACCGACCATAACCAGCTTACTATGGAAACCATGAAAAAGGTTGCCGAAAAGCATGGTTTGGTTTGCATACTTCAGGAAAAACCCTTCGAGGGTATAAACGGTAGCGGTAAGCACGATAACTGGTCGCTTGCTACCGATAAAGGTGTAAATCTTCTCGCACCCGGCAAGCATCCTTATGAAAACGCACAGTTCTTGCTCTTCCTCTGCGCTGTTATCAAGGCGGTGGACGAGCATCAGGACCTTCTTCGTATTTCGGTTGCAACGGCAGGTAACGACCACCGTTTGGGCGCTAACGAAGCACCTCCCGCAATCGTTTCGATGTTCCTCGGCGACGAGTTGACTGCTATACTCGACGCTATCGATGAGGGCGTTCCTTACTACGGTGCCGAAAAGGTACAAATGGATATTGGTGTTCACGTGTTGCCTACATTCCCCAAGGTCACCTCCGACCGTAGCCGTACAAGCCCCTTTGCATTTACGGGTAATAAGTTTGAATTCAGAATGCCCGGTTCGGCAATGTCTGTTGCAGAACCTAACGTTGTTATAAATACTATCGTTGCCGACTGCTTGATGCAGTTTGCCGACGAACTCGAAAAGGCTGACGATTTCCATACCGCACTCAATACCCTTATTCGCCGTACGATTAAGGAACATAAGCGTATAATCTTTAACGGTGACGGATATTCGAACGAATGGAAACTTGAAGCAGAACGTCGCGGCTTGCTTAATCTTCCGACAACGGCAGATGCGCTTCCTTATTTCGTAAGCAAGGAAAATATCGAACTGTTTACGCGCCATAAGGTATATACCGAAAAGGAATTGCGTTCTCGTCACGATATTTTGCTTGAATCGTATTGTAAGATAATTACTATCGAAGCTTTAACCATGTGCGACATGGCGGGTAAGGATATTATCCCTGCAGTCGGTTCGTATATACTTAAGTTGGCAAAAACGGTGTCGACACTTAAAAATATCGACGCTCCGATACCGCACCACGTTTCGTCAACTCTTAATCGCTTAATCGAACTGTCTGACGAGATGTCGGCATCATTGAAACTTCTCCGTGCCAATGCCGAATACGCACAGCGTAATTTGGCTTCGGAAAGTTGCGGTGCTTTCTGCCGTGACGAGGTTTTACCTGTTATGGCTGAACTTCGCCGTTCTGCCGACGAGGCTGAAAGTCTCACCGAACGCACCTATTGGCCGTTCCCGACTTACGGCGATTTGCTTTATTACAATTAATTCGAACAAAAACTACAGTTTTAGATAAGCACAACACAAAAAAGGCTGTCACATGACAGCCTTTTGTTTTATTGTAGATGAATTATCTCTTGAAAAGCGTTGCACTTGGTTTGACAATTCATCATTATAATAGAATCGTTTTTTTACATACGGTTTAATCAATATTATTCGTCGTTCTCTTTTTCGGTGATAACCAATTCGACTCCAAGTTCATCGAACTTTACGAGGTCTTCTTCAAGTGCATCCCAATCGGTTATTATCGTATTAAGACGATTTGCAGGGCAAATACTCACAATAGAATCAATCCCTATTTTTTCGGTTGGATATAGTCCTATTGCCTTCTTGGAACTGTCAATAACCGCATTCCAAAAGCTTATAGCTTGCGATTTTTGTATTGAAAGACCAAAATTAGCAGATATTGCTGCAGAAGTTAAAAAGCATTTATCGAAACGAAGTTTTTTGATCGTTTCAATTGCGAAAGCATCGTAACAATTACCCTTATTATCCATTTCACCGCCAAGCATAATCACAGAGATATTTTGCTTCTTTCGCAATTCTTCAGCGATAATAATAGAATTTGTAACAACACGTATTTTTAAGTCTTCGGGTATATTTTGTACCATCAAAAAGCCAACTGACGCAGATGTGATAAATACCACGTCGTTATTATTTATCATAGAAATAGCTTGTTTTGCAATTGCAAGATAATTGGGTTTTACTTCTGAAAAATCCTTACAAGTAACGCCCAAAGGCTTGCCTGCGCCGATTTGGCGAACAGCTATCGCGCCGCCGTGGGTGCGTTTTAAAAGCCCTTTTTCTTCCAAAATTCTCAAATCGCGCTTTGCTGAATCGTACCCGACAGAGAATTTGCGCTGTATTTCGGAAGTGCTTATGCTGCCCTTTGTTTCCAAAATTTCAAGTATTTTCTGATGCCGTTCTTCAATAAACATAATAGGGTTCCTTTCATATTAGTCAAAACGGTTTCGTGTCGACCCGTTCCCGTTTCTGCCTATATGATAACACTCTTGTTCGCGCTTGTCAAGCGGAATCGTGAATATTCGTGAATTGATTTTAACGTTTGTTCACGTTTGGCGATTGAAAGCCGAGGGAAAACTCGGCTTTGTTCTTGTATACGAAAAGGCTGTCACATGACAGCCTTTGTTTTTTGCGAGGTTATTGATTTACGTTAACGCTCTTTGCGTATTTTATCATTTCGGGTTTAAGGGTTTCGTATTTGTCTTCTTCGCAAGCAAACTGAACAAGCCAGAATGCGTCATCGCCTTTAAACATGGTGGTGAAATACTTATACGCCATATTTACTTCTTTATTGAAATAACCGTATTCGAAACTTACTAAGTCTTCGTCTTCCGAAACTGTAGTGGGGGAGTGTTTGGAATTGGATTCGCGTACCATGTCAGCATATTGCATGACGGTATAATCGCCAAAACCTTCAAGTAAGGAAAATTCTTCTTTAAGCACCAAAACCGTTACATTTTCGGAATTATAAGCTACGGTGTAATTATTATAATCCACTTCTTTGAACGCTTCGTTTAGTGTTATCGAGATTCCGCTATCGTGCGTAAAGGTGTTCTCTTTCGGCGTACCGTCGCTATTGTTGCCACAAGCAACGCACGAAAATGACATTATCAAGGCTATAAATACAAGAAAAACTTTTTTCATATAAACATTCCTTTCGATTTGACAGTTTTAGTGTAACAGAAGAACGGTGAAGAGTCAAGAGGGGGATTGATAATATAACGTCGAAAAACAATGATATTAGTCGTAGCCAACCTCGTTTTGTGTTCGTTGGGGTATAACGATGTTTTCGCTTCGCTCAAAATGATGTTGACCGCAAGCGGTTAAACGATGTTGTGTCCTGCGGACACAAACACAAAAACAAAAAGCAAGTCATAAGACTTGCTTTTGTTTTTGGGGTGGCTGACCGGGTTCGAACCGGCGACCCCCAGGGCCACACCCTGGTACTCTAACCAGCTGAGCTACAGCCACCATAATGGCGTGCCTTGAGGGACTCGAACCCCCGACCTACTGCTTAGAAGGCAGTTGCTCTATCCAGCTGAGCTAAAGGCACATACTGTTTTGCGAAAATCAATGGCTTTCACAAAAAATGGAGCGGGTGACGGGAATCGGACCCGCGCGACCAGCTTGGAAGGCTGGGATTCTACCATTGAACTACACCCGCATATATTAAATTGAAGAAACTTTGAGTTATTAAGGGCAAAACACAAATAAAATACTTCAAGACAACGGATATAAGTTTTCTGTTAAGGCGGCGTTAAGTTGACTTAAGCCGCCTTAAACGTATTACTTATGCTAAACCGTTGAGAAGCTTAGTGTACTGGCTCTTTTTACGAGCAGCATTATTTTTGTGGATAATGCCCTTGGAAACAGCCCTGTCAACCATGCCGACAGCTTCAAGATAAGTCTTTTCGGCAAGCGCCTTATCGCCTTCAGCGATAGCAGCCTTATACTTCTTAACAGAAGTTTTCATAGCAGACTTGAACATTTTGTTCTGAAGCGTTTTAGTTTCGGTAACTTTAACACGCTTTTTAGCAGATTTGATGTTAGGCATGCACTCTGCACCTCCCATTTGAATTTTGGAACCAGTACATCATAACATACTTTTTCTACTTTTGCAATAGGTTACGGCAAAAAATTATAAAAAATTTTCTTTTGGGGAAAAATTATAAAAAATGAGTGTTCGCAGGAGTAATTATGTTTGAAAAAAGAACCGATTTAGCACTTGAAGTGCATGAACTTCGCGGAGAAGAATCCGGCATAACCGTAAAAGAATATACAAAGAACGGATACAAGGTTACACTTGCTGAAGTTTTAAGCGGAAAAGGCGAGCAGGTTTCAGGCAAACATGCAGGCAAATATATAACAATAGAAATGGGCAAGATTTGGCGAAATGACAAAACTGTGTTCGAACAAGTGGCAAATGTTCTTGCTGATGAGATAAAAATGCTTTTGCCCAAAGATGACGGCTGTATTCTTGTGGCAGGTTTGGGCAACGAGGAGATAACGCCTGACTCTCTCGGTCCGCGCGTTGTAAAAAAGCTTCTTGTTACACGTCATATCCAAAGCATAGACCGTCAGCTTTTCGAAGATGCGGGATTTGGTTCGGTTGCGGCGATAAGTCCCGGTGTTCTCGGTCAGACGGGTATAGAAAGTTCTGAGATTATAAAAAGCGTATGTAAATCAATAAACCCGAAATGCGTTATCGTTATAGATTCACTCGCGTCGCGTCGCTTAAATAGACTTGCCTCGACTGTTCAGATTTCCGACGGCGGTATCAGTCCCGGTTCGGGTGTGTCTAACAGACGTCCCGAGCTTAATGAAGAAGTGCTCGGTTCGCCTGTTATATCAATAGGCGTTCCTACGGTTGTTGATGCCGCCACCCTGGCTTACGACCTGCTTGAAGAACATTACGGAAAAGAAGACAAAGGCTTTGAACAGGTTATCGAACGCGTGCTTGTAGGAAGCGGAAAGGATATGTTCGTCACCCCGAAAGAAAATGACGTAATTGCACGAGAAACCGCCAAACTTCTTGCAAGTGCGATAAATATCGCCATTCATGAAATGGAAATGAAAGAAATTAGCGATTATATTGATTAAATTAATCATATCTTATGAAGTTCATGCATATAATTTCACGAGGAAGTGATAAAATGCAAAGAAAATTAACAGTAACGCAAAGACAAGCTATACTAAAATGGTTTTGTCTATTGCTTTCGGCTACCGTGCTCATCGGTGTATTCATGGCAATACCGTATATCGTCAGGGCGATACCGAAAATAAGCGCAAACGATTCTCGCGAGATGCTTTACGGAAATTCCGCATTGGGTGAAGGAATACCTACGTTTGCACTCGATGCAGGGGGAGTTAATGATGAACCCGAAACGGTTATCGACCCCGAGGGCGAATTTGAACCCGAAGAACCCATACCTATTCCGACTCCCGGAGAGTATGACCTGCCTGTGTTTTCAAATAACCTTGCTTGGTATGAAGAATCCGAGGATGCAACTCTTAACATTATCAACAAAACCAAATTCTCGGTTGATTTACCGTCGTTGTTGAAAAAAACTTTTCCGATAAACGGCGCTATACCCGAAGAAGAACCGCTTGTGTTGATAATACATACCCACGGAAGCGAAAGCTATCTTGACAACGGATATGATTTTTATGCACCCGAAGAAACCTTTCGTTCTCTTGTCGAATCGGAAACCGTGGTTCATATAGGCGAGGTACTTTGCGAGAAATTAAATTCGCTCGGGATATACACTATTCATGATAAAACCATGTATGACCAAACCGACTTTAACCGTTCATATAATTATTCTCGAGAGGGAATAAAAAAAGCACTTGCCGAGCACCCGAGTATTAAGTTTGTTATCGACCTGCATCGCGATTCGGTGTTTGACACGAACGGGAAAAACATCAAACCGCTTACTACGTTAAACGGCAAGCAATGCGCACAGCTCATGCTTGTTGTCGGCACAAACGAGGGTGGCTCGAATCATCCCGAATGGCGAGATAACCTTACTTTTGCAACACACTTGCAACAAAAAATGAATGACCTTTATCCAACGCTTGCTCGCCCTATAAATCTTCGCTCGGCGGCTTTTAACCAAGCGTTGACTAAAGGAAGCGTTTTGCTGGAAGTAGGAGCTTGCGGGAATACCATAGAGGAAGCAGAAAACGCTGTTTTGCTTTTTGCTCAAGCCTATGCAAGTTTGATAAAAGAAAATTTAAAATGATATAACAGTCTCTTTCCAAAATAAATATTATTTACAAAAAGAAAATTTCGCGGATGCGTTTCTACCGTCCGCGAAATTTTCTTTCATAATATATTATAGGGAATATATTACAAGGAAGATTTGGCTGTTATATCTAAATCGAATTTCACCAAAACTGTATCTCTTCCTATGCGCTCGATATCACGCCAAGGAATGACGATTCGATTTTTGGCGGAAAGGGAAGCAAGTAAACCGTTTCCGGGAAGTACGATAGAACATATCTCCCCTGTGCAGGAGTTAAATTCGAGGTCAAATACACATCCGAGTAAACTTCCGTCGCGTATGTTTATAACTTCTTTGTTTCTCAATTCCGAAAACGTGGACATTGCAGATATTAAAGCAGTATGCATATCAAACCGCCGCTGCCTTCATTAATAATACGCTGAATTGTATCTGCGATTTTTGCACGTGCATCGTCTGGCATGTGCGCCAATTTGCTGTTTAGCCCTTCGCTAACAAGCTCGTGTAGCGTTTTTCCGAACATATTGGACTCCCAAATGCTTTTCGGGTCTTCTTCAAATTCTTTCAAAAGAAAACTTACCAATTCTTCGGATTGGCTTTCGGTGCCGACTATCGGATTGACTTCGGTTTCGATGTCTGCTTTCATCATGTGTATAGACGGTGCACTGGCTTTAAGCTTAACACCATATCCACCTGGTTGCTTTACTATTTCGGGCTCTTCGAGAGTCAAATCCTCAATCGAGGGCATTACGATGCCGTAGCCGTCATTCATTACGTCGTCGATTGCACTTGCGACCTTGTCGTATTTTTTCTTTATATCGGAAAGCTCGGTCATGATTGTAAGTAACGCGCGTTCGTTTTCAATCTCGAATCCGCTTTTCTCGCCGAGAATCGAATAGAATATTTTATCGGGGATACGAATATCTATTTTCGCGCTTCCACATCCGAGGTCAAGAAGCTCGAGCCTTGCATCTATGTCCCCGTCTTCCTTGAAACTTTCGACTGCATCTCGAATTTCACCCACTCGTCTTAAACGGCAGACCGAATCGGATATTTGCGATAGTAAACCCGTTTTTAGTTCGTCATCTTCATCAAGTACGTCTATCCACGTGGGCAATGCGAAACGTATTTCTCGTACTGGAAATTCGTATAGCAAACCTTTCAATATATCTTTTATGTCCGTCTCGCTCATCTGAAGACAGTTCATCGGCAATACGGGAACATCATATTCGTTTTCTAATTCGCTTGCCAAAGCTTGCGACTGTGCCGAATTCGGTTTTTGGCAGTTGAGCACAATGACAAAAGGCTTTGAAAGCGCTTTTAATTCCGAAACAACACGTCGTTCGGATTCCAAATATGCTTCTCTCGGAAGTTCGCCTATCGTTCCGTCTGTCGTTACGACTATTCCTATTGTGGAATGTTCGTCGATTACCTTTCTTGTACCTGTTTCTGCCGCTTTTTCAAAAGGTAACGGCTCGCTCGACCAAGGTGTCATAACCATTCGCGGTTGCCCGTCTTCGATAAGTCCCATTGCGCCCGGTACAACGTATCCTACACAGTCAATGAGTTTTACTCTGCATTCCGTACCTTCGTCAAGCGGTATGCTTACCGCAGTTTCGGGTATGAATTTAGGCTCGGTAGTCATAACCGTTTTTCCCGAGGCTGATTGAGGCATTTCGTCTTTTGCACGTTCGCGTGCGCTTTCTGATTCGATATTCGGGAGGATAAGATTTTCGGTAAATCGTTTTATCAACGTCGATTTGCCTGTTCTTACCGGTCCCACCACACCAATGTAAATATCGCCGCCTGTTCTGGTGGCAATATCGCTGTATATTCCCATATCGGTCATATCTGTTCCTCCTTATGTTTTGTTACAAGTTTATTCTGCCGAATTTTTATATAGAACCGATTGACAACATTTCTTTTTTGTGCTATCCTCAATTTGTATAAAGTACGCGTTTTTACGGAGGTTTTTTGATGAAAGAGATAAAAAGAATAGGCGTTTTAACAAGTGGCGGTGACGCTCCGGGTATGAACGCCGCCGTACGTGCAGTTACCCGTCTTGCACTTAACAAAGGTATTGAAGTTATGGGTATCTATAACGGTTATCAGGGTCTTATTGACGGTAATGTTCAACAACTTCACGAACGTGACGTTTCTTTTATTATAAACCGAGGCGGCACTATGCTCTATTCGGCACGTAGTGACGAATTCCGCAAGTGGGATGGCGTTCTTAAAGCGGCTAAAACCTGCGAGGATTTGGGTATAGATGGTATCGTAACCATCGGCGGTGACGGTACGTTCCGCGGCGCGGTTGACCTCACAAATGCTGGCATACCCTGCATAGGTATCCCTGCGACTATCGATAACGATATTGCATCTACCGAAGCGACTATCGGTTTCGATACTGCGATGAATACCGTTGTGCAACTTGTTGACAAACTTCGTGACACGAGCGAAAGCCACTCGCGTTGTACCGTTGTTGAGGTAATGGGTAGAGAAGCAGGCGATATCGCACTTCAAACCTCTATTGCGCTCGGTGCGGTTACAGCGGTTATAAGAGAAATACCTACCGACTTTGACCACGTTATCGAAAAAATGATAGCTGCTCGTAAAGGCGGTAAGCGTAATTTTATAATCATCACTTGCGAGGGCATGGGTAGAGACTACGGCGAGGAATTGAGCCAGATGATAGAAAAACGAAGCGGGATTGAAACCCGTTTTGCAAGACTTGCTCATATCCAACGTGGTGGTGCGCCTACCTTGCGTGACCGTGTGCTTGCTACTCAAATGGGTTGCGCGGCTGTTGAAAATCTTATTGCCGGACAGATGAAGCAGGTTATGTGCTTGCGTGGCAACAATATAATTGCAATGGATATCTTTGATTCGCTTACCGTTGATAAATTGATGAAAGGCAAACTCAAACCTGAGGAAGAAGAGAAGATTCCGCCTAACAAATTATACGAAATGAAACGCATAGTTTCGGATAAACAAGCGTATAAAAAGTACCTTAATTATATAATAGACCAGATTACACTTTAATCTGAAATATCGTGCCTAAAAGCTTTTTTCGGAGAAAATACAGAGGTTGTTCTTTTTAATATAGTAATTTTGTAAAAAAATACATTACTGTTAAAATTTTGTATAAATCTTTGATAAAAAAAGGTTGACAGATATAAAATAGTGTGTTATACTTCACACAGGTATTCTATACTAAAATATTTTAAGAAAGGAAAACCAAAAATGAAGAAAATCCTTGCGATTCTCCTCTGTGTTGCATTGGCTTGCTCCGCATGTGTAGTATTTGCATCTGCTGAACGCGCAAATGTAGCACTCAACAAAACTTACACTGGTGCTGACACTGCTGTACTTAACGACGGCTCTACTGCTGCACACAGTGCAAAACTCACCGACGGCGATGCTCTCGACGTAATCGACTATAACGGCGGTTGGCTCGGTCTTTGGTACAACAAAGACGCTACTGTTGTAAGTAACAACGCTCCTGATGGTGTTGCTACTATCGTAATCGACCTCGAAGCTCTTTACGCTATCGACGAAGTTAAGCTCAACATGTGGTTTGGCGACCCTGCTTCCGGCATCGGCGCTCCCAAGAGCATTACTGTTGCTTTCTCTGAAGATGGCGAAACCTACGGCGAAGCTGTAGAAGTTTCTATTCCTGAAAGCACCGCAGCTGCATGGGCAACTGCTACCATCGACAACGCAAAAGCTAAGACTGTTAAGTTCGTTATCGAAACCCAAGCTACTTGGACCTTCCTTAACGAAATCGAAGTTTACGGCGTTGAAGCTACAGAAGAAGAACCTCCTGTAGAATCCGAACCCGAAG
>JAZRUB010000110.1:0-6575 GCA_045652305.1 Eubacteriales bacterium | reverse complement strand
GCGGACATCATAGGTATAAAAATCGACGCACATGTCTTATACCCCAAAAATCTCCGATTTTCGGGGACCCCCGTCGCCGATTTTTATAAAATTCCATTGTATTAAATTTAAAAGACGGTGTTTATACGCCGTCTTTTTTGTTTCCTATTTCTTGTTTCCTGTTTCTGTGTTTCCTAATACTCTCCTTATGTTTCCTAATACTCTCCTTATGTTTCCCTATAACTTACTTATGCATTTGCTTATTACTTATTACTTCTATCCTTGACTAACTGTTTTATATTTGTTATAATAATTATGAATTAGTATAAACTATCAAGAGGAGGGGTTGGTTTTATGTTTAAAAGAATCTTTTTAGTCGTTTTGGACAGCGTGGGTATCGGTCATGCCGACGATGCTGTCGACTTTGGCGACAACGGCGCACACACGTTAAAGAGCGTTATGAGCGCAAAGCCAAACCTTTCGAATCTTACAAAGTTAGGTTTATTTAACATCAAACGTGCCGAGTTGACAGAGTTTAAAACCGAAAATCCTATCGGCATATACGGCTACGCAAAGGAAAAAAGCAAGGGCAAAGACACAACAGTGGGACATTGGGAGATAGCCGGTCTTATCTCCGACCGCCCCTTGCCTACCTATCCGAATGGGTTTCCCGACGAGATTATCGATGCGTTTTGCAAGGAAAACAACGTCGAGATTCTTTGCAACCTCCCCTACTCGGGCACAGAGGTTATAAAGGACTACGGCGACGAGCACATAAAGACGGGAAAACCGATTGTGTATACTTCTGCCGACAGCGTTTTCCAGATTGCCGCGCATGAAGACGTAATCCCTTTAGACAGACTGTATAAGCTTTGCGAAAGCGCAAGAGCGATACTAAAGGGCGAACACGCCGTTGGGCGCGTAATCGCAAGACCGTTTTTGGGCGAGAGCGGTTCGTACTACCGCACGGGAGGCAGGCACGACTACTCGCTTGAGCCTACCGACAGCACGATGAACGATTTGCTCAAAGATAACGGGTTTGACGTTATATCTGTCGGAAAGATAAACGACATCTTCGCATCGTGCGGTATCACCGAAAGCAACCCGACCAAGAACAACCAAGAGGGCGAAGCGTTGCTGCTTAAAAAGCAAAAGCAAGACTTTACCGGCTTGTGCTTTGTCAATCTCGTCGATTTTGACTCGGTCTACGGACACAGAAACGATGTAAAGGGTTACGCTGAGGCGTTGGAGAGGTTTGACTGCACTTTAGGCGAATTTATACAGAACATGAACGACGACGATTTATTAATCATCACCGCCGACCACGGTTGCGACCCTGCATATCAGGGCACCGACCACACGCGTGAGAATATCCCGATTCTTGCCTACTGCAACAACTGCGAAAGTTTAGATATAGGCGGATTTGACAGCTATACCTGCATTGCAAAAACGGTTTGCGAAAACTTTAATATACAAAACTCTTTTTACGGAAAAAGTTTCTTTACGGATATTAAAAGGGGGGCAGATTGATAATGCTTAAAATGCATGACATCATCACCAAAAAGCAGGACGGACGCGAACTTACTGAAGAAGATATTGCCTTTTTCGTAAAAGGCGTTGCCGACGGTTCTATTCCCGACTACCAGATATCCGCGCTTTTGATGGCGATATGGTTTAAGGGCATGACCGAAGAAGAAACGATTACCCTTACCGAATATATGACCGACAGCGGTGAAACAAACGACCTATCCTCGATAAAAGGCAAGAAGGTTGACAAGCACTCGACAGGCGGTGTGGGCGACAAGGTTTCGCTTATCGTCGGACCGATGGTTGCCGCCGCAAATATGGGCATTTACGTTCCGAAAATGGCAAGCCGCGGACTTGGCTTTACGGGCGGTACTTTGGATAAACTCGAATCAATCAAAGGTGTCAATACCGAAATTTCGGCAGAGGAGTTCGAAAAAATCGTATCCGACCTCGGTTTCTGTATCGCAGGTCAGAGCAAGCGATTAGCCCCTGCCGACGGTAAGTTATTGGCACTTCGCGACGTTACGGGGACAGACAACTGCATCCCTCTCATAGCGGCAAGCGTTATGAGTAAAAAGCTCGCATCGGGCAACGAGTGTATCGTGCTTGACGTCAAGTGCGGCAGCGGCGGTTTTTGTAAAACCGTTCGCGATGCCGAGGAGTTGGCAAGGCTTATGGTTCGCATCGGTGCAAGAGAAAACCGCAAAACGGTTGCGCTTATTACCGATATGTCGATGCCGTTGGGTAGCGCAGTCGGCAACAGCGTAGAGCTTATCGAGGCAATACGTGTCCTTGAGGGCAAGGGCGACGAGCAGTTGACCGAGCTTTGCATCACTATCGCGGCAAATATGCTTTATACCGCAAACGCCGCCGACTACGAACAATGCGTCGCTATCGCGGAGGAAACCTTATATAACGGAACAGCACTTGACAAACTTGCCGACCTTGTGGAACGCTTGGGCGGCGACAAGAGATATATTTACGACACGAGCTTGTTTGAGGAAAGCAACGTGACCGCAATGCTCGTTGCCGAGAAAAGCGGTTACATAACCAAAATCGATGCTATGCAGGTTGGAAAGGCAGCCGCAATACTCGGTGCAGGGCGCGAAGTTATGGGCGCGAAAATCGACCACACCGCAGGTATTATCCTAAACAAACGCATCGGCGACAGAATCGAGGAGGGCGAGGCTCTGGCTACGCTTCAAACCGACGACATCGAACGCGCACAGATGGGTATGGAATATCTGTTCAAAGCCGTCACCATCGGTGACACCGAACCCGAAAAACGAAAAATCATTATTAAATGCATCGGCGCAGAGTGTTAATAAACATTATGTAAACCGATAAGGATTGTTATATGGAAATTTTTATGTCAGAGAGCATAGCCGAAACCGAGGCTATTGCCGAAAATATTGCGAAACGGCTCAAAAAAGGTTCTTTCTTGGCGCTGTACGGCGGTATGGGCGCAGGAAAGACGGCGTTCGTGCGCGGGTTGGTGAAAGTCCTTTGCCCCGAATGTCTTGATTTGGTTCACTCCCCTACCTTTGCGATTGTAAACGAATACAGGGGAAACGGGATTGATATATTCCACTTCGACCTTTACCGTCTTACCGACGAGGACGACCTATACTCGACAGGGTTTTACGACTATATCGAGCAGGGCGGAATAACTATTACCGAATGGAGCGAACTGTTCGAGGATTCAATCCCGAAAGACGCGTTAAAGCTCAAAATCGAAAACGTCGGAAATAACAAAAGGAGATTCACGTTATGCTGATAGCCGCGCTTGACAGCACAGCAGTTACGGCTTCGTGTGCCGTAGCCGAGATAAACGATAACAAATTAGGTACATACAGCCTTTTTACAGTTAAAAACAAGTTGACCCACAGCGAGATTTTGCTTCCGCTTTTGGAAAACGCGCTCAAGCAATACGGCGCTTCTATTAAAGACGTCGAGCTTTTCGCAGTAAGCGCAGGTCCGGGTTCTTTTACGGGTGTACGCATTGGCGCATCTACCGTTAAGGGCTTGGCGTTTGCCGAAAACAAGCCTTGCGTTGCCGTTTCGGCGCTTGAGGCGATGGCAAAGAACGTTTCTTCTCGCGGTTACGTCTGCCCCGTTATGGACGCACGTCGTGACCAGTTCTATACCGCGCTGTTTAAGGACGGTAAGCGCATGACCGAGGATTCGGCATTGAGCTTTGACGACATACTCGCGCAACTTAAAGAATTGCCCGAAGTTACGGTTTGCGGTGACGGAATGGAGAAGTTTGTTTCGATGTGCAACGGTGAAGGCAACATCTTCCCCGCCTCGTACGCTTCTGCCGACCAGAACGCGCTCTCGGTGGCGTTAATCGGATACGAGAAGTTCATAAACGGCGAATCCATTTCGGCAAAAGAGTTGCAACCCGTTTATCTGCGTATGCCCCAAGCAGAAAGAGAACGTTTGGAACGCGAGAAGTTATAAGCAATTTAACGGACAAAGGGGATTTTTGAAAAAATCCCCTTTGAAACCCCTTAAACTTTTTCATGATTAAAAATATTAATAAAAAATTTGAAGTTTTTGAGGATTATAAGGAACTTTTTGCAAAAAGTTCCTTATGAAAAATAAAAAATAAAAAATAAAATCCAAAAGGAGAAACATAAAAAATGATAGCACTTGCTTGTGACCACGGCGGTCTTGAAATCAAAAACGCAATTATCGAAGACTTAAAGAAAAAGGGTGTCGAATACATCGACCTCGGCACCAACACGACCGACTCGGTTGATTACCCCATCTACGCAAAAGCTCTCTGCAAGGAAATCACCGAGGGCAGATGCGAAAAAGGCATACTTTGTTGCGGTACGGGCATCGGCATGTCGATTGCGGCAAACAAGGTGCGTGGTATTCGCGCAGCGGTGCTTTCCGACGCTTTCTCTGCCGAAATGACAAGACGTCACAACAATTCAAACGTGCTCTGCCTCGGCGGACGTGTTATTGACTGCGACAAGGCTGTCGAATTGGCAAACATCTTCCTCACCACCGAATACGAGGGCGGTCGCCACGATAAACGCGTTTCGATGTTGGAAGACTAACAAAAGTGAAGAGTGAAGAGTAAAAAGTGAAAAGTGAATAGATGTGGAGGATTTTTGCCCTTATCGGCAAAAATCTTCTTTTTTTATTATCAAATCGAAAAGCACGAAGTGCTTACCTTACTTCTTACCTCTTACTTCTTACCTATTACTTCCCATTCTTTCCCCCAACTTTTTTGCAAAAACCTATTGACTTTAAAGGGAAAGAATGGTAGAATGGTCTCACCTCTGTTGTTCGAGGTCTTTTTGTTATGCGTTCGGGTTTTCGATTTCCGCCCGATTTGCATACGGACAGGCTTTCTTACGAAACAGAGGGAGGTAACATTAATATGGAGGTGCCGAAAAATATGGCGGGTAAAGAAAAAAGAGTCAAAGTAACTCTCGTTTGCTCCGAATGCAAACAAAGAAACTATGACACGGCTAAGAATAAGAGCAATACTCCTGACCGTCTTGAGATGAACAAGTATTGCCGTTTCTGCCGCAAGCACACTCTTCACAAGGAAAGCAAGTAAGGAGGACGCAATGATGAAAAACATTTTTAAATCATTAGCACTTGTCCTTGCGCTTATCGTTGCTATGACACTTTCGGTTTCTGTTCTTGCAGAAAGCGAACCTGTTGACGATGCTTCCGCAGCTGCTTCTGATGTTGTTTCCGAAGTTGTTTCTGAAGTTGTTTCTGAAGATGCTTCTGAAGATGCTTCCGAAGATGCTTCCGAAGATGCTTCTGCTACTACATCTGAAGATGCTTCTGCTACTACTTCCGAAGACGCTTCTGCAACTTCGAGCGAAGCTACTTCCGCAACTGAATCTGCAGTTGACGAAGTGCCCAGCGCTCCTGTAGATGATTACGTGGAAGAAAATGCAGAAACAGTCAGCGACTTCCCTTGGGTTAGAGTAATTACTCTTGGCGTTATCGTAGTACTTATCCTTGGTATATGGGTACTCACGAAAACAAAGACCGCACTTGGTCAAAGACTTAATAAGTTCTTTAAAGAATATTTGAGCGAAATCAAAAAGGTATCTTGGACTTCTCCCAAGGAAACCGCAAAGGCTACCGGCGTTGTGCTCGGATTCCTTATCATTGCGGCTATCGGTATAGGCGTTCTCGACCTTGTCTTCACTCAAATCGTTAAGTTAATCGCAGAAATTTTTAACTAATAAAGGAACGGTTTATTATGGGTTTACCACAGGAAAGCACACCGCTTTGGTATGTTGTTCATACCTATTCGGGCTATGAAAACAAGGTTGCCACGAATATCGAAAAAATCGTGGAAAATCGCGGTCTCGAGAATCTGATTCTCGCGGTAAACGTGCCTGTCGAGAAGGTCATTGAGACCACCGAAAAGGGCGAAAAGGAAATCGAAAGAAAACTGTTCCCCAGCTATGTTCTGGTTAAGATGGTGATGAATGACGAAACCTGGCACATCATCCGCAACACCACCGGCGTAACCGGCTTTGTCGGCCCCGGGTCGCGTCCCGTTCCTCTTACTGACGAGGAAGTTGAACGCATGGGCGTTGAAGTCAGAACAATAGAAATCAAGTTCGCTGTCGGCGACAACGTTCGCATCACAGACGGTCCGTTATCGGGCTTTATCGGTTTGGTGGAAGAAATTTCGCCCGACTTGAAGACAGTCAAGGTTGTAGCGTCCCTCTTCGGTCGCGAAACCAAGGTCGAACTTGCTACAAATCAGGTTGCTTCTTTAAGCGAATAATCAAACCCGCATAACTTCGGTAATTGCCAATCGAAGTTACGCAAAACCGCGACATTCGCGGACAAAACGTGGGAGGGATTCATTCCCGAAATCAAATTACCACATGGAGGTGCTTATTTAGTATGGCAAAGAAAGTTATTGGTTATATCAAACTTCAAATCCCCGCAGGTAAGGCTACTCCCCAACCCCCTATCGGTCCTGCACTCGGTCAGTACGGTGTAGCAATACCTATGTTTACGAAGGAATTCAACGAGCGTACCAAGAATGACATCGGTCTTATCATCCCCGT
>JAZRUB010000109.1:0-8673 GCA_045652305.1 Eubacteriales bacterium | reverse complement strand
TTAAGAATAACATATTCGTCTTCATCTCCGTCAAGCGGAATCAAAGCGAGATATGTAATATCATCAATATTGAGTTCGCCCAAAAGCTCGAATTCGCTTTCGTTGCCTTCCTCATCGGTAAGCGTAAAAATGTTTTCTCTTTCCATATTATCGGCCATAACTAACCTCCGGCACAAATAATTTTTACACGCGTATTTTACTACAATAATACTCAACTTGTCAATAGCCTTTTCAACTTTCGAACGACGGCATTCGTCCGACGTAGGTTCTTTTCGACAAAGATTGACTTATCAATGTTTTTGTTATATAATATCTCGATGTATGGAGGTGACGTAATTATGGCATTTATTCCGCGTTTGTATATTGCGAGTGACTGTATAGAAAACGGACGCGCTTTTATAAGCGGTTCGGACGCAAATCACGTTCTGCGCGTTCTGCGCAAAAACAAAGGAGACTTTCTTCACGTTTGCGATATGCACGGCAATTCTTACAACGCAGTCATTGACGAAATCACCGATAACGGACTTTATGCAACGCTCGGCGAGGCAGAAAAAAATGACACCGAAATGCCGTTTCGCGTTTCGGTTTACCAATGCTTCCCGAAAGGCGACAAACTCGACACCGTTATACAAAAAGCGGTGGAGTTGGGTGCTTATGAAATAATAGCGGTTATGAGCGAAAGATGCGTTGCCCGCCCTGATTCCAAAACCTTTGCAAAACGACTCGAACGATTAAAGAAGATAAGCGAATCAGCCGCGGCGCAATGTGGCAGAAATATTATACCCGAAGTCAGAGGTATTATAAGCTACGAAAACGCAATCAAAGAAATCGCCGAAAAAGATATAGGTTTTATTTGCTACGAGGGCGACGGCACACAACCCGTTCGCAGTCTTTTGAACAATACCCCCGAAACGATAGGTTTTCTTATCGGTCCGGAGGGCGGATTAAGCGAAAAAGAAACGTCGTTAGCGAAAGAAAACAATATCTCTCTTGCAGGTTTGGGCAAACGAATTCTCCGTACCGAAACGGCAAGCGGATACGTTTTGTCGGCAATAAGCGTATTACTTGAAATGGAATAACAAATACAACACAAACTTACGCGAACATGATTTTGTTCGCGTTTTTGTTTACAATTCGTTCACAAAATTGTAAATTAATGGCATTTTTAACAAATTTGGCGGCATTTTACACAAATTTTATGGTTTTTCTTTGTTGTATTTTTGCAAAACCACTTGCATTTAATCGCATTTTAAGATAAAATCTATATGGTTATATAGAAATTATATATTTTTCATCATATAAAGGAGAAGTCAAAAAATGAGCAACAAGTTGTTTCAGGGTTTGATATACCAAATGAGAGAAGCGGTAGACCGCGAAATAGGAATCATTGACGACAAAGGTGTGGTTATCGCCTGCAGTCAGCTTTCCAAAATAGGAAGTGTTCATAAGGACATTCTTGACGAGCTTTCCTATAATTATGAAACTCTCGTTATCGGTGAATATACCTATCGCCCTATCGGTTCACACGCAAGAATCGAATACATCGTTTTTGTCGAAGGCGGAGACGACACCGCAAAGAGCATTTCTGCGCTTCTTTCGGTTTCCTTCTCTAACATCAAAACGCTTTATGACGAAAAGTACGACAAAACCAACTTTATCAAAAACATTATTCTTGACAATATTCTTCCCGGTGATATCTATATTAAGTCCAAAGAACTTCGCTTCGACAGCGAGGTTAATCGCGTTGTAATTCTTATCAGATTCATGAACACCGGCGAGGTGATTCCTTACGACGTTATCCAAAACATGTTCCCCGACAAGGTTCACGACTACGTAATCAACGTCGGCGAATCGGATATTGTATTGGTTAAGGAACTCAAATCGGCTTCCGACCCGAGGTCGCTTGAACTTATCGCAAAGAGTATCGTAGACACCGTTCAGTCGGAATTCTATCTCAAAGTACATATCGGTATCGGTTCCGTTGTCACAAACGTAAAAGAACTTGCGCGTTCTTACAAGGATGCACAGGTTGCGCTTGAAGTCGGCAAGGTATTCGACACCGAAAAGAACGTCATCAACTACGAAAGCCTCGGTATCGGCAGACTTATTTATCAGCTTCCCACAACACTTTGCGAAATGTTCTTGCAGGAAGTATTCAAGCGCGGTTCGCTTGAAAGCCTTGACAGAGAAACTTTGCAGACAATACACGCTTTCTTCGACAACAACCTAAACGTTTCCGAAACCTCGAGAAAGTTGTTCGTACACCGCAATACTTTGGTATACCGTCTTGAAAAGATAAAGAAGCTTACCGGACTTGACTTGCGCGAATTCGAACACGCAATTACTTTTAAGGTTGCCCTTATGGTTAAGAAGTATCTTATAAGTAAACCCTCAATTTATTAATCGGTACTTAACAATGATAAAATTTGAAAACGTTTCTATGGAATACAGCAACGGCACGATTGCGCTAAACAACGTGTCTGTGCAAATTGACGACGGTGAATTTGTATTTGTCGTAGGTCACTCGGGCGCAGGTAAAACCACGCTCACAAAACTGCTTATATGCGAGGAACGCATTTCCTCGGGTAAACTTGAAGTCAACGGATTCCAGCTTGAAAAAATCCGTTCGTGGAAGATTCCCAAACTCCGCCGTACCATGGGCGTGGTTTTCCAGGATTTCAAGTTGTTCGAAAAAATGACGGTTTACGAAAACGTCGCGTTCGCAATGCGCGTTGTCGGCGCTAAACCCTCGCTTATTAAAAAGCGTGTTCCCTTCTTCCTTGACGTTGTAGGCTTGGGACACAAAAGCAACTCTTTCCCCGACCAGCTTTCGGGCGGTGAAAAGCAAAGAGTGGCTTTCGCACGTGCGCTTGTAAACAACCCCGATACAATAATCGCGGACGAGCCTACCGGCAACGTAGATATCGATATGACAGAAGGCATTATGGAACTTTTGTCAAAGATAAACAAGCTCGGCAAAACGGTTATCGTTGTTACACACGATATGAATCTAATCGAACAGTACAAAAAAAGAGTTATTCGGATTGAAAACGGCAGTATCGTTTCCGATAAGATTGGAGGCGACTTTACAGAATGAAACCGAGTGTATTCTTTTATAATATCGGTCAGGGATTTAAGGGTATCTTCCGCAACAGCGTTATGACAACCGCTTCCATCCTTGTCCTTATCGCTTGCATGGTTCTTGTCGGTACGTTTTATCTCGTTATCGACACTATCGACAGAAACTTTAATGCAATCGATAATCTTAACGTCATAGAAGTAATGCTTAACAAAGATTATGACGAAGCAGAAATAATCGATATCGGCAAACAATTAGCCGTTATATGTAACGACTCACCGATTGTCGATTGGACGTCAGACAGTTGGGGCTCGGATATGCTTGTCCCCAAGAAAAACGACAACGATGAAAAAAGCCAGAACTTTTATTACATTTCCGCAGACGAACATCTTGACATCATGCTCGAAATGTATGACGACGACTGGATAAAAGCAATTTTTGAATTTGACGACAAACACGCTCACGACGAGGGCGAAAACGAGGGTATCGTCAACGCGATAGAGGACAACCCCTTGCGTCCGAGTTACCGTATACATTTTATCAATCTTTCGGATTTTGATGAAGTGACAAAGGTAAAGAGCAGTATTGACGCCATAACAATCACCGATAAAAACGGAAATCAGGTTGACGGCGTAGCAACAGATGACATCAAAGACCATGTTGAACTTTACGGCAACGTAATGAGTATTAAAAACACTCTTTACATTGCAGGTCTTTGGTTGATGGCGATATTCCTTCTCATCTCGCTGTTCGTTATCATGAACACCATCAAACTCGGTGTATTTGCAAGAAGAAACGAAATTACGTTCATGCGCTTGTGCGGTGCAACAAAGGCTTTCATACGTATGCCCTTCCTTGTCGAAGGTATCATAATCGGTGTATTGTCTGCCGCAATGTCGTTCGGTATCGTATTCTATCTTTACGAATATCTGCTCAAGGATATCATCTCCTCGGCAACCGGAACTTCGCCTAACTCCGGCATAATCTCAGCACCTTTCTGGGATGAATATGCCGTAATTGTATCTATCGGTTTCCTTGCTATCGGTCTTTTTGCAGGTCTCATCTCCTCGAGTATTTCGCTTAAAAAATATCTCAAGGCTTAATAGGAGTTTCAACAATGTTTAAAATTATAAGAAGAACCTTGCTGTTCCTGTTGTGCTTTGCTATGATATTCAGCGCAACGGCAATAAGCGTTCCTTATAAGGAAACAGAAGCAAGAACCATCTTCGATATAGAAAACGAAATCAAAGCATACAAAACCCAGCTTTCCAAACTTCAAACCGAACTCGCTCAAATATCTGCCAACATAGCAGAGCTTGAGGGACAATCGGGACAAACCACCAAACTGCTTACGCAATACCAAGGCGAAATAGAAGCTTTGGAGTTGGAAATCTCCATAAACCAAGCGATTATGGATTCTTATGACTTGAAACGCGCAGAGGTAATAAGCCAAATAACCATCGTTCAGGAAGACTATGATTACCGCGTTTCGATGTATAAAAAGCTCATGCAGTTCATATACGAAAACAGTGAGGTAAACACATTCGAACTCCTGTTTTCTTCCGAAAACCTTTCGGACTATCTTACGCGTCGCGACAATTACAACGATATAATGAACGCCGCGAACGCCCTTATTAAGAACATCAAAATTTCGCTTGCTGACCTCGAAGTTCTTAATGACGAGTTATCGCAAACTCAGTCAAAATACGAAGAGTATTTGACCGACCTTAACCGCTCGAAACTCGAACGCGAAAGAAAAATCGAAGAATTCAAAACCATCGCCGAAGAACTAAACCTCAATTCCGAGGAGCTTTCTTCGAAATACAGCGAAAAGAATGCTCAAATCAACGCCATAAAAGAAAAAATAAAGGCATTGGAGAAAGAACGCTTATCGTTGTTCAACTCCAGCTCGGCGTTTATTTGGCCGGTAAAAACTTCCAGTTACTATGTATCCAGCCGTTTCGGTTGGCGTAACGACCCGTTTGGTAAGCCCACTACCGAATACCACAAAGGCATGGATATAGCATGTGCCAAGGGTACACCGATAGTAGCATGTAAAGACGGTATCGTAACAAGCGCTTCTTATAACGGTGGTTACGGTGAATGTGTTGTTATCTATCACGGTGACGGACTTTCCACACTTTATGCGCACTGCGACAACACCGGAAGAAGCGGTCGTCCTACGTATGAAGTTAAGGCAGGCGACGCTGTTAAAGCAGGTCAGGTAATTGCTTACGTCGGAACAACAGGACGTTCAACCGGTGACCACTTGCATATTAGTGTTATCGACACCAATACATATACTTCCGTAGCAGGAAACTTCGTAGACCCCGCTAAATACCTGCCGAAAGTATATTAAAACGCATTTTCAGAGAAGGTTTTTAATGTTCAAAAAAAGAATAACACCATTTACTTGCATTTTGATTTCGCTTGTTGTTTGTATAATAACCTTCGTTGCAGTCGGCTCTTATTATTCAAAAAACGAAAAAGCCGAAATAAATCAAACCCGTCTTGAATCGTCGGAATACGCAAAGTACGAGGATTTGATTGGGTTGATGGGCAACGACAGCGAGCGTTATGCCAAGCTTGCACAAATGATTGAAATGCTCGAAGGCTCTTATATCCACGACTATAGCACGGAAACCCTTTGGGAAAATATGTACAGAGCACTTGCAATTTCTATTGGTGATAATTATTCGCAATACCTCACGGCAGAAGAATACGCAACACTACTCGATTCTGCTGACGGAAATTTCGTCGGCATAGGTGTTCATGCTTCATACGATATAGATTCTACCGGAATTTATATTTTCGGTGTTATCCCCAATTCCCCTGCTGAAAAAGCAGGTCTTCAAAAGGGCGATATCGTTATAAACGTCCAAGGGTTAGAGGCAAACGGCGATAATTATTACGAAATGCTCGATGCGGTTCGTGGAGAAGCGGGTACGCAGATTAAGCTCACAGTCCTTCGAAGCGACGAACGGATAGAATTTTCTATCACACGAAATCCCGTTTCAAGCGAAAACGTACTTTACGAAAAACTCGACAACGGCATTGCGTATATACGTATACTTTCGTTTGCAGACTCTGCTGTTTCGGATGAATTCGCGAAAAAAATCGCCTTGGCACAGAGCGAAGATTGCGACAAATTCATTTTCGATGTACGCAACAACACAGGCGGATATCTTGAAGAAATCAACGATGTTCTCGACCTGCTTTTACCCGAAGGACCGATAATAAATATCGTCTATAAGGACGGCAACACCCAAACCTACAATTCCGATGCAAACTGCATCAAGGGCGATATGGTTGTACTTTGTAACGACGGAACAGCGTCTGCGGCAGAACTTTTCACCGCAGCTTTGCGCGATTATGAACTTGCTACAATCGTGGGAACAACCACATTTGGCAAAGGCACGTTGCAAACAACCCGTTTCCTTTCGGACGGAAGCGCGCTTAAGCTTTCTACGGCGTTTTACAATCCGCCCTCGAACGTAAGCTATGATAAAATCGGAATAACCCCCGATTACGAAGTCGAACTTACCGAGGAATGGAACGACCGTTTCTTCAAAATGCCCAAAGAAGAAGATACACAACTTCAAAAGGCTATATCGCTTTTCGATTCGACAAAATAATCACAAAATATCATTTATAATTAAAAACGTTGAATATTAAACACATATAAAGGGAGAAAACACCAATGGCAAAGCAAATTATCGTTTCACACGAAGGCTTGAAAAAACTCGAACAGGAATTAGAATATCTCAAAACTATTAAACGTAAGGAAGTAGCTCAAGCAATCCAAAAAGCAAGAGCATACGGTGACCTTTCGGAAAACAGCGAATACGATGAAGCAAAGAACGAACAGGCTGAAATCGAAGGTAAAATCGCACATCTCGAAGCAACTCTCGAAAACGCTATCGTGCTTGACGACTCTGAACTCGGCACCGATAAAGTAAACGTCGGTAACAAGGTTACCGTTCACAATATCGACGACGGTGAAGAAACCGAATACAAAATCGTTTCTACCGCAGAAGCAGACCCCATCATGTTCCTCATCAGCGATGACAGCCCTTTGGGCAAGGCGCTTATCGGCCAACGCAAGGGCGACAGCATCAACGTAGAAACCCCCATGGGTATCGTTAAGTACACCATTACCGATATTTCCAAATAACGCTTTGTCATTACTAAAAGTGTTTTTGTATTATTAGAAAAGGCAGTTAAAAATCATGAGTGACGAAATCAAGAACAACGCTCCGCAAAATACGGAGGCTAATTTAGGCGACCTTCTCGCGGTACGCCGTCAAAAGCTCTCCGACCTCCGTGCCGAAGGCAAAGACCCGTTTGTTATTACCAAATATGACGTTACACATCACAGCGATGAAGTAAAGAATAATTACGAAACCCTTGAAGGCAAGGAAGTTTCTATTGCCGGCAGACTTATGTCTAAGCGCATTATGGGTAAGGCTTCTTTCTGTCATGTGCAGGACCTTCCCGGTTTGATTCAATGCTACGTCGCGCGTGACAGCATCGGCGTAGACGAATACGCAGGATTCAAAAAGTTTGACATAGGCGATATCGTAGGTATAAAGGGTACCGTTTTCACTACCAAAACGGGTGAAATTTCGATACACGCAACCGAAGTTACTCTGCTTTCCAAGAGCTTGCAGATTCTTCCCGAAAAGTATCACGGCCTTACAAACACCGACCTCCGTTACCGTCAAAGATACGTTGACCTTATCATGAACTCCGAAACTAAGGACACCATGATAAAGCGTTCTAAAATAATCAGCTCTATCCGCCGTTTCCTTGATACTCAGGGATTTATCGAGGTTGAAACCCCCATGCTCGTTTCTAACGCGGGCGGTGCAGCGGCAAGACCGTTTGAAACCCACTTTAACGCTCTTAACGAAGACCTTAAGCTTCGCATTTCGCTTGAACTTTACCTTAAACGTCTTATTGTAGGCGGTTTGGAACGCGTTTACGAAATCGGCAGAGTTTTCAGAAACGAAGGTCTTGACACCCGTCATAACCCCGAGTTCACCCTTATGGAACTTTATCAGGCGTATACCGATTATCACGGCATGATGGACCTTACCGAAAATATGTACCGTCACGTTGCTAACGAGGTACTCGGCACTACCAAAATTGTTTACAACGGTGTTGAAATGGACCTTGGCAAACCGTTCGAACGCATAACTATGGTTGACGCGGTCAAGAAATATTCGGGTGTGGATTTTAATGAAATCAATACGCTTGAAGAAGCACGCGCCATTGCAAAAGAAAAGGGCGTAGAGTTCGAAACACGTCACAAGAAGGGCGATATCCTTAACCTCTTCTTCGAAGAATTCGTTGAGGAACATCTCGTTCAACCGACGTTCGTTATGGACCACCCCGTTGAAATATCTCCCCTTACAAAGCGCAAGCCCGAAAACCCCGATTATGTCGTAAGATTCGAATTCTTCATGAACGGTTGGGAAATGGCTAACGCATACTCCGAGCTTAACGACCCCATCGACCAGCGCGAACGTTTCGCCGCGCAGGAAGAACAGTTCGCCCAAGGCGACGAAGAAGCAAACCACACCGACGAGGAC
>JAZRUB010000108.1:0-18585 GCA_045652305.1 Eubacteriales bacterium | reverse complement strand
TTTGGGACAGAGGCTATGCGTCGTCTTATTACTACAACCGTAACCCCGAACTAAAGGCGGCTATCGACTATCTCCAAACAGGATTTAACGGCAGAAGCTTCTCGGATATAGCGAACTATTTGCTCTATTCCTTCGGCGTGTCCGACCCGTTTATGTGCCTTGCCGACTTCGATTTTTATGCAGATGCGCGTAAGAAGATGTACGAAGATTATAAAGACAGAGAAAAGTGGAACAAAATGGCGGTTGCGAATATCGCAGGGGCTTCATTTTTTGCGGCAGACCGCTCCATACGTGAATATGCCGAGAATATCTGGCATATCAAACCTGTTCATATTAAGTAATGAAGCCGATTTTTAAAATAACTTCAAACAACGCCCCGTCGGGTTGCCACGCATTCCCAAAAGGCGCAAGGGTGGAAGTAAAACTTTCGGTTTTGGGTGCGCAATGCCAAAACGCGTGGTTTTATATCGGTAACGATGAACGCGTATTACTCGGCACCGAGGCGGAAATAAAAAATAACGATAACGGCTTTGAATGTGTTTTCGTTATAGAACCCGATACACTAAGTCTTTCAGACGGATTGTATTTCTGCCATTTTGAATTTATGTCAAACGGTGTGCGCTATTATACCGCGTTTGACGATTCGCATAACTGCTATCTCGATACTCATTTTGTAAACGAAACGCAGTTGCTTATATATGACGAACAGTATGTAAGTCCGTCATGGCTTGATGGTGGGGTAATGTATCAGATTTTCCCTGACCGTTTTTCCCGTGGTGGCGAAACCGTAAGACGTGAAGACGCGGTATATAACGACGATTGGGAAAACGGCATCCCCGAATATCCCGAAATCCGCGGTGACTCGTTCCCGAATAATACCCACTTCGGCGGAAGCTTGTACGGTGTTGCCGACAGGTTAGATTATTTGTCGTCTTTGGGTGTAAACTGTATATATTTAAACCCGATTTTCGAAGCCTATTCCAACCACAAATACGATACTGCAAACTTCTTGTCGGTCGATAAATCGTTCGGCGGAGATAAGGCACTTCAAACGTTGATTGATAAGGCGCACGAATACGGGATAAAGGTAATCCTTGACGGCGTTTTCAACCACGTGGGTGACGATAGTATTTATTTCGACGCCTACGGCAAATACGGCAACGGCGCGTGTCAATCAAAGGATTCGCCCTATTACGATTGGTTCACATTTAACGAATATCCTCACACCTACGAGAGCTGGTGGGGGATAAGGAATCTTCCAAGAACCATTCGTTGCGAGAGTTATGTGAGATTCATAACCGAGCTTGTTATCCCTAAATATATGCGCATGGGCATTGACGGTTGGCGTTTAGACGTCGCCGACGAACTGGAAAGCGACTTTTTGGACCGTATCGTCAAGTCGATAAAGAGCTATAAACCCGATGCGCTGATAATAGGTGAGGTTTGGGAGGACGCATCGAACAAAATCGCCTATAACGAACGCAAACGGTATTTTAGAGGAGCACAGCTCGATTCCGTAACCAACTACCCGATTAGAAACGCGGTAATAGATTTTGTCAAGTACGGCAACGGTGAGTTTTTGGTAGATACGATAAATACGCTTTACCGTAACTACCCACCGCATAAACTGGCATGCGTTATGAACTTCCTCGGCTCGCACGATACCGAGCGTATCGCGACCGTATTGGGCGGTGAGCCCGACATGGGCGAGGATAACGCTATCCTTGCCGTCAAACGTATGCCTGACGACGTGCGCGAAAAGACAAAAGAGCTTTTAAAGTCAGCGTATACCTTGTTGGCATCGCTCCCCGGAGTGCCCTGCATATTTTATGGTGACGAAATCGCGCTCGAGGGATATCACGACCCGTTCAACAGACGCCCGTTCCCTATAACGGGATTTCACGATAATTATAGCGACCATTTCAAAAAGATAAATGCATTAAGACATAGCGAAAAGGTCTTTACGGCAACCGAGCTGAACGCAAAAGTTCTGTCAGACGGTGTGGTAAAGATTACCCGTATAAAAGACAACGAAAAATTGACAGTAATCGCAAATATGTCGGACGAAGCATATTATACAGATGTGGAAGAATGTACCGATATATATAATAATGAAAGATATCATGGCAAATTGACCGTTTGCGCGAAAAAAGTAGTATTGTTAAAAACCGAGGGATAATATGACCGAACTTACAAAAAAAGTTGCAGACGATGCGAAAAAACTCGGAATAAATAAAGGCGATGCTCTGCTTGTGCACTCCTCACTCCGCTCTCTTGGCGGTGTCAGCCCGAAAGAAGTTATCGACGGGTTGATGTTGGCTTTGGGTGATGAGGGAACACTCGTCTTTCCTGCGTTGAGTTATATGCATTGCAACCCGAATAATCCGACTTTCGATTATCACGAAACACCATCAAATATCGGTGCATTGCCCGAATATTTCAGACGCGAAGTTTCGGGTGTGGTACGCAGTATGTGTCCGACACATTCTTGCTGTGCAATAGGCAAAAATGCCGAATATATCACGTCGGGACATAAATCAGATAATACCCCGTGCGGAGAGAATTCTCCCTTTTTCCGCTTGATGAAATTAGGCGGAAAGATACTGTTTATCGGTTGCGGAATGCGTCCGAACACGTCTATGCACGCTGTTGAAGAATTAAGTGTGCCCGACTATCTCTATGGTGACGATTTTGAGTACACCATGACGGATAAAGACGGAAATACGTATAAAACGGTTTGTCGCGCACATGGATTTAAAGGCGTAGCGCAGAGATACGAAAGGTTGGCAGACCTTTTAAACGACGATGAATTAAAGGTAGGGAAGATACTTTCCGCCGATTGCCACTTGGTAGAAACAACCGCCATGTGGGAAAAAGCCGATAAGAAATACCGCGAAGAACCTCATTATTTTATCGATAAAGTATAGTTAATATAAAAACGAATTTTTGTTACTCCGCAGTCCAAAATATAAGAAAAAGGGTGAAAGCAATGATGAATCAAGAACTTTATCCCATTTTGAAAACCTTAATAAAAGAGTTTAAACTCAAGGGCGAACTTGTAGCAGTAAAAACACTTGTCAGCGGCAACATAAACGATACTCATATAATCTATACCGAAATCAACGGTGAAAAACGTCAGTATGTAGTTCAGCGCATAAACCATTTTGTGTTTCCCAACCCGGATAAAGTTGCTGAAAATATCTGCAAGGTCACCGACCATATCGAAAAGAAACTTATCGAACTCGGCAAGGACGATATCCGCCGCAGAGTAGTGAAATATTACCGCAAAACCGACGGAAGTTATTATCATATAACAGATGACGGAAACTATTGGCGCGTAATGTCTTGCATTTATAACGCGACAAGCATTGATTTTGCGGATATCCCTCGCCTTAAAGAAACGGGCCTTGCGTTTGGCGACTTCCAAAAGTATTTGCTCGACTTTCCTGCCGAAACGCTTTATGAAAGCATACCTGACTTTCATAATACAAAGAAACGCTATGCCGACCTTAAAAAAGCGGCAGAAGAAAATAAAGAAAACCGACTTGACGAGGTTAAAGAAGAGTACGAATACCTGCTTTCTATGGAAAAAGAGGCGTGCGTACTTTGCGAACTTAACGAAAAGGGTGAACTCGTCAGCCGTGTAGTTCATAATGACACCAAGTGCAATAACGTCATGTTTGATAGAGAAAGCGGTAAACATTTAGCCGTAATAGACTTGGATACCGTAATGTGCGGTCTTGCCGCATACGACTTTGGCGATGCAGTCCGCTTCGCTGCAAATCCCGGTGGGGAAGATAACGACGATTTGTCGAAAATCTATCTCGATTTGGATTACTATACTGCCTTTACCGAAGGCTTCGTTTCCAGACTAAAGGGTGAGATGACCGAGAAGGAACTTGTGACTTTGCCCGACGGCGTATTGGCAATAACTCTTGAATTGGCAGCACGTTTCCTTACCGATTATCTCAACGGAGATAAGTATTTCAAGTGCAAAATGCCTAAGCATAACCTTATAAGAACAAGAGCGCAGATAGCACTTGCCAAAGACGTTTTCGTCAAAATGCCCGAACTTCGTCGTAGATTAGCCTCGATTGTTGACGATATTTGTTAACAAATTGTGCACGGTGACGAAATTGTGCATGATTATTGAAAAAAACTTGACAAATGCAATGAAATGTGTATAATTTATTATTACAAAAAGGATTTTGGCGGAGTCTATCATTCCGTCATAAATCTTGGAGGATACAAACGTGCCTATAACCACCGCGAATGCAAACGAAACAGCCGTTAATGAAGAAACGCTAATCGAGTCTGCAAAGAACGGTGATGAACAAGCGTTTGAAATCTTGGCAAAATCATATAAGCGAGTTCTTGATTTCCATATCCAGCATATCGATGCAAACCCGTCTAACCGAGACGATTTGTTTCAAGAGGGTTTAATCGGTCTGCTTAAAGCCGTCAGGAGTTACGACGGCAAATCTGCGACGTTCGCAACATTTGCTTCTCTCTGTGTGAGGAACAGCATCATCAGCGGTGTCAGAAAATATGCAAATCAAAGTTCCAAAACCGTTTTGGTAACCGAACCCGTGCGTGAAGAAACCGCCCCCTCTGCCGAGGAGGTGCATCTCGACGGTGAACGTGCAAAATTGTTGTACGACAAGGTTTATCAATCGCTGTCCGTTTATGAAAGGACGGTGTTTGATATGTATCTTACCGATATGTCGTATGAATCAATCGCGTTCGTAACGGGCAAAAGTGTAAAGAGCATAACCAACGCGGTATTCAGAATAAGGAACAAGCTCAAACAAATAGTCAGCAACGCTGAGGATTTGGCTAACGAATGAAAAAATCCCGAAAGGGTAAATAAAAACAACCACAGAGGAGAACCACCAATGTACGAAGACAAGACTTTAACCTGCAAAGACTGCGGTAACGAATTTGTATTCACCGCAGGTGAACAGGAATTCTATGCTGAACGCGGCTTCCAAAACGAACCGCAGCGTTGCAAAGCATGCAGAGATGCAAGAAAGCAAGCAACCAGAGCACCCAGAGAAATGTTCACAGCAGTATGTGCTGAATGCGGCGGCGAAGCTAAGATTCCCTTCCAGCCTTCAGACGACAGACCTGTATACTGCAGCGACTGCTTCGCAAAAAAGAGAGAAGCGTAATCATTCACTGCGTATAACGCCCTGAGATAATTACAATGCCTGTTACCTTCTAATGAAGGTGACAGGCACTCTTTTTTTTCGCTCGCTTCGCTTCGCTCTCGACCAAAATGGCAAGCATTTTGGTCGGATACGGGGATTTTGATGTCCGTTCGCTCGCGCCGCGCTTTCATCCCAAAAATCTTCGATTTTCGGGAACCCTATCAAGCGCGCGGACATCATAGGAGTTTTTTTCAAGGCACATGTCCTTGAAAAAAACATTAATTTTATTGTATTTGATTTGTTGTATGTTGGTGTAAGAATTGAAAAAGAAAAGACTTGAATGTATCGGGTGTTTTATGTTAAAATAAATAAAACAAATCGGGGGTAAAATATTATGAATATTAACGATATACTCAACAAATGCGACCACACTTTGCTTTTGCAGACCGCAACAACCGACGAAATAAAAGCGCTTTGCGATGATGCGGTTGCTTTCAATACCGCGTCGGTATGTATACCGCCTTGTTACGTTAAGTTTGCGAAAGAGTATTTAAACAACAAAATCCCCGTGTGTACCGTTATCGGCTTCCCGAACGGCAACACTACCTCGGCATGTAAGGCGTTCGAAACACGCGAGGCGGTAGGAAACGGTGCTGACGAGATTGACATGGTTATAAATATCGGTGCGCTGAAAGAGAAAAACTACGACTATGTCCGCGACGATATAATCGCCGTTCGTAACGAATGCAAGGGTAAGGTGTTAAAGGTAATTATCGAAACCTGTTTGCTTACCGACGAGGAAAAGAAGATAATGTGCAAAATCGTTGCCGAATCGGGCGCGGACTATATAAAAACCTCGACTGGCTTTTCGAAATCGGGCGCAACGTTCGAGGATATAAAGATTTTTGCCGATAACGTGCCGAACGGTTTGAAAATCAAAGCAGCAGGCGGTATCTCGTCTGTAAAGGATGCCGAAGATTTTATTAATCTCGGTGCAGACAGATTAGGCACAAGCCGTATAGTGAAAATAGCAAAGGAAATGCAAAAATGACCGAAACAAAACTTTGCGAAATGGCAATAAAAGCAAGCGAAAAATCCTATTCACCCTATTCAAAGTTCCGCGTAGGCGCGGCATTGCTCTGCGCTGACGGAAGTGTTTATACAGGCTGTAATATCGAAAACGCGTCCTACACTCCGACCGTCTGTGCCGAGCGTGTTGCGGTTTTCAAGGCAGTCAGCGAGGGTAAACGCGACTTCGTTTCTATCGCCATCGCAGGCGGGAAATTGGGAAACGTCGGTATCGACAGATGTACCCCGTGCGGAGTATGTCTGCAAACGCTTGCTGAGTTTTGCGATAGCGAAAATTTTGTGATATTACTTGCAAAAGACGGCGCATACGAAAAATACACGCTCAAAGAACTACTGCCGATGTCCTTTAAATTGGAGTAAACGCTATGAGAATATACGATATAATCGACAAAAAACGTAATAATCAAGAATTGTCAAAAGCCGAAATCGAGTATTTCGCAAACGGATATATAAATAACGAAATCCCCGATTACCAAATTTCTGCATTGCTTATGGCGATATGCATAAACGGCATGAGCGATGCCGAAACTGCGCATCTGACAAAGGTTATGGCAGAATCGGGCGAAATTAACGATTTGTCGCGCTTTGGTGATAATTCGGTCGATAAACACTCAACAGGCGGTGTCGGCGATAAAACCACGTTAATCATCGCACCAATCGTCGCGTCGCTCGGTTGTACGGTGGCAAAACTTTCGGGCAGAGGGTTGGGACATACCGGCGGAACACTAGATAAGCTCGAATCAATCAAAGGCTTCCAAACGTCTTTGTCGCAAGAAAAATTTATCGAAATAGCTACAAAATGCAACCTATGTGTCTGTGGCGCAGGTGAAAATATCGTACCTGCCGATAAAAAACTGTACGCCTTGCGTGACGTCACAGCAACGGTGCAAAGCATCCCGCTTATCGTGTCAAGCATAATGAGCAAAAAGCTTGCAGGCGGTGCGAAATCAATCGTACTCGACGTAAAGACGGGTAGCGGAGCGTTCATGAAAACGCTTGATGATTCACGAGAACTCGCACGTCGCATGGTTAATATCGGCAGACTGTCGGGCAAGAATATGTCTGCGGTAATAACGAACATGGCAAGACCGCTGGGATTTTGTATCGGCAACGCACTCGAAGTAGCCGAGGCGGTTTCGCTTCTAAGGAACGAAAAGGCAGACGACGGACTGTTGACGGTTTGCAAAACACTCTCTGCCGAAATGGTCAGCCTTGTCAATAATATAACGCCTGATGATGCAATGAAATTGGTTGAAGAAAATCTATCCAACGGCAAAGCATATAATAAATTTGCCGAATGGATAACTCTCCAAAACGGTGATATGGCTGTACTTGACGACCTAAATCAATTCGTCAAAGCGAAATATGTCACCGAATTGAAATCGCCCTTTGACGGCTATATAAGCGCAGTCGATGCGACAGGCATGGGCATATCCGCAATGATGCTTGGCGCAGGTCGAAACTCGAAAGAAGATAAAATTGACATGAGTGCAGGCATTATCCAATACGCACGTGTTGGCGATAGGGTAGAGAAAGGTCAACTCCTTGCCAAATTCCAATCGAGTACGGTACAAGACCATTCTTCGGCACATACCCGTTGGCTTGAATCAATGCAAATTTCGGATACCAAACCCACCGAAGAACCCCTTGTGTACGAAATAATAAGATAAAAAAAGGACGAGATTGCCTCGTCTTTCAGACCGAAGACAAACTCGTTCTTTACGTCCTTGAAAGAAAAAATTAAGAAAAAATCAAGCTTCATTTGTAATTTGAAACTTGATTTTTTTTATAAGGAATATGAGTTTTTATTGTATTTTCAAGGACTTTGACAAAAAACTCGACTGTCGTACAATCGTACGCCGACGCTCGTTTTTTGTCAAAAATAACTTCGTTTCTCTCGGTCTGTATCAGTTTGCAATATAAACTGTTTTCAAGTGATAATATAAACTTCACACGGCACGTTGCGCTTCTTCGCATACGAAATCGTATATTCCGTACCTCTCGATTCGCCGTCCCAAAAAGCAATCACAAGGTCGGCATGGTCGACAATCAATCTGTCGCGTATCAATGGCGCACTTCTGCCGTAAAGCTCGTAATTAGGGTAGAGAATCAACTTTTCAATCCCCTTTGCGTCGGCATATTGCTCGGCAAGGGTGTCAATCCCCACAGCACCGCCCGAAATAATAAGCGTCGTGTCGGGAGGAATCCGTTTGCCGATGTCTGCACTTTTTATGCTTCTTGAACCGATAATAGCAACTTTCATTTAACTTTCCTTTTATTAAAAATAGAGCATACTTTCCGCTTCACCTTGCGGAAAAACATCGTGTTTACCCAAAAACGTGAATATATTTTCTGCGAAAGCGTATTTATTGGCTTCTTCTTTCCGTTCCGTTCGTAATCGGTAACAACCGCAATCACGTCATCACGTTTAAGCAACGGTTCGTTGTCGGTTTGGTTGTCGCCTCGGCAGATAAAACCGTCTTTTTTCACCTTAACAATGCGGTGCAGAATAAAACCGTGACGCTCGAGCTTGTAAAATATTATATCGTACTTTTTTAATTCACGTGAGGGCTTTGAAATCCAAACCTTGTCTACTCTGTCCTTCAAAAACGGGAGCATACTCGTTCCGTGTATGGTAAACGAGGTACTTCCGCCATTTTCCAACTGTTCGCTGATGATAGGGAACATATCGTTTAAAGAAACGGTTTTACTCAATTACGCCTATTTCGCTCATCTTTTGGATAAAGGCATTAACGTCTATCAATGCATCGCTTTCGCTAATGTCGTATTCCTCGCTCATTTTCTTTGCGATGTCGGCAGGGGAAAGACCCTCTTCGACCGCTTTCCAAATAAGCGTACCCGTTTCGTTGAGCGTAATCATTTTGTTAAAAGAAAGTTCGCCCCCGATATTCATGACGACACAACTTCCTGCTACTTCGCGTAATACAAATCCGTCTTTAATTTTCATCAGCAGACCTCGAAAAACAAAATAGGTTCATAACATATTATAAGACTGTCCGTCGGTTTTGTCAACGAAATTTCAAACTCATAATATAAAAACGGTAAATATAACGATTGATTTTATGAGTATATTTTGTTATAATTTAAAAGTAAAAATGTATTTTGTCTAAAAAGGGTGAAAAAAGGTTGAAATATATAATAATGCTTGGCGACGGTATGGCGGATTTGCCTATCGCGTCACTACAAAAAAAGACACCGCTTGAGGTTGCATATAAACCCACTATGGATTACCTTGCATCGCACGGTATAAACGGCTTGGTCGATACCGTTCCCGAGGGAATGGTGCCCGAAAGCGATACCGCAAACCTTGCGGTAATGGGCTACGACCCGAAGGTTTATTCCAAGGGCCGTTCACCGTTGGAGGCGGCAAGTATCGGCATCGCTATGAACGATGACGAAACAGCAATCCGCGCTAATATTGTTGCGCTCGGCGGAGAGGGAGAGTACGAGGATTTAACCATGCTCGACCACTCCTCGGACGAAATCCCGACCGAACAGGCGAAGGTTCTTATCGATGCTGTTCAGGAACGCTTTGGTAACGAGTTCCTCAAATTCTATTGCGGTATCAGCTACCGCCATTGCCTTATTTGGAAGAACTGTCCCGAGTTTAACGACTTCTCGCGTCCTCACGATATTATCGGCAGACGTGTCGGCGACTATCTTCCCGAATCCGAATCCTCACGCCCCATGCGCGAGCTGATGAAAGCTTCTTACGACTTGCTTAATAATCATCCCCTTAATATCGAAAGAGCAAAGAACGGACTCAAAAAGGCTAACTCCCTGTGGCTCTGGAGCCCCGGCAAGAAACCGTCACTCCCGTCTTTCAGCGAAAAAACGGGACTAAAAGCATCGGTTGTTTGCGCAGTTGACTTGATAAAGGGCATCGGCTTTTGCGCCGGTATGAACGTGCCCTTAATCGAGGGCGCAACAGGAACGCTTGATACTAATTATATCGGCAAACGCGATGCCGCCATTAAAGAGTTAGAGCAGGGTGCAGACCTTGTTTATATCCACGTCGAAGCACCCGACGAATGCGGTCACCAGGGCAAGGTTGACGATAAAATCAAATCAATCGAGGAGATTGATAAGAATATCCTTTCGGGTATGTATGAATATTTAAAGAGCAAAGACGAACCCTTCCGTATACTTCTTCTGCCCGACCATCCCACGCCCATAAGCGCACGCACCCATACACGCGCCCCCGTTCCGTTCGTCTTTTACGATTCCGAAAACGAAAAAACAAGTTCGGTTTCCGCGTATTCTGAAGAAAACGCGAAGTCAAGCGGTATCTATTTAGATAAGGGCGAAAAATTAATGGAACTTCTCATCGGAGGAAAACTGTAATGAAAGCGTTGTCCTCAATCGGCTACGTCACCCCGCGTGACTATAGCGCATACGTAAAATTCAATCTCTTGAAAGGTAAATTTTACCGCTTCAAAATCATGCTCGTCGTGTTGTCCCTCGCGATTTTGACTATTATTTTAGCTTTGATGGGATTGTCAAGCGGAAATAAAAATTATTTTATCGTCGCAGGTGTAATCGTGCTTTGCTCGTTGATGTTTCTTTATACCGTCAACGTAAACGTGAAGAATACTTGCAATAAAAGCGCAAAGATTATCCGCGCAAAGCAAAGAACCGAGTTCGGCAAAAACGGATTCGTGTTCGAGCTTATGTTCGAAAACGCAGAAGAAAACGAATATAGCGAAATATTTTACGACGAGGTAGATTATATCTATCTCGCACCCAAGGCGATATATATCTATATAGAAAAACGCTCGGTGATAGTAATCCCCAAGCGTAATCTGTTAGTTTCTCCCAAAGAAGCACACGACTTTTTAATGAAGTACGCACCTGCTCATAAGGTAATCGTCTGCATCTGACAGAAATCAATCAGCGAGTCGATGTCTTGTGTACTTTCGCCCCGCGCAATAATGCCTAACCGCCTCTTTTGTGCAGAGAGTAACACCTTTTTGCAGTATTTCTTGAAATCTACCGTAGGTGTGCGCTCTTTTCCAAGATAAAGGTCGAGGTAGGAATACTCGGGGGATGCGTTTTCGTAGGAAACCTGCATTATCGTGTAAGGCTTTCCCGAATCATACGCAAAAACTTCTTTGTGAATCACAAACCCGTTGTCCCATAAATCCTTGCGCAAAACCTCTTGCGCCGACATGGGTTGAAGTATCAGTAATGCGCGTTTTGCGCTTTCGCTTCTGAGTATTATTTTGGAAATCAGCTCACCGCCCATACCGCAAACCGCGGCAGAGGTAATGCCTTTGCCCTCCAACGCATCAAACCCGTCAGATAGGATAAACTCTATATCGACACCTGCGCGATTAGCATTTTCCATGCCTTTTAAAAGCGGTAATCGGTTAATGTCAGAAGCAATCGCGTTTTTGGCAATGCCCCTCTTTACGACCTCAATCGCCAAAAAAGCATGGTCACTTCCGATATCTGCGAAAAGTAGGTTGTTTTCGCATTTTTTAAGTAATTCGGTAACGGTTTGTAGCCTGTTTCCCAACGAATACATTTATGTAACGCTCCAATCATTAGGGTAAAGCAGTGAAAAGAAACTGCCTACCCGATACAACTATTTTTGAAAAGGGTAAAGGGATGCGTCAATGCATCATTTTGTCCTCTACCGCTTTCATTGCCTTTTTCGCCTTGCAGGCAAGCGACTGCGAGTAACAGCAATGCGTGATAATCAGCTTTGCACTTGCCCAACCTGCAATCGCACCGATAACCGTCATCGCGACACAGGCACACATCTTGTTTTGCGAAATCATCTTATTCAAATTCATCATGATATTTTCACCTCAATGCTATTATGCATCGACTGTGATAAAGTTATACTAACATACAAAACACTTTCTTTCAATATAAATTGTAATATTTTTATTGAAAACTATTGACAAACGGGGAGTATAAAGCTATAATGAATGTTGCGCTTTTATGCGTATTTCCTGAAGGAGTGAAACGATGCTTGATTTGAAGAAACTCCTCGACGGAAGCTTGTCAAAATTAGATTTTTCGACAAAAATCGAAGATTGTAATTTTGTAGACGAAACGGTAAACGGTTTCGCAAATGCTTTCGGCGAGATAACAAATCATTCGGGACTTATTCTGCTTTCGGGTAAGATAGAGCCGAATTTAAAGGTTGAATGTGCTCGTTGCGGAAAGCAGTTCGGTTATAAAGAACCAATCATGCTAAACGCAAAGATAACCGATAAATTGGCAAACGCAGACGAAGATGAGTTTATCATTATGGAAGATTTCGCAATAGATATTGACGAAATCGTGCGTTCTGCGTTAATACTTGAACTTCCCACGCGCTATCTGTGCAGGGAAGATTGCAAGGGCTTGTGTCCGCAATGCGGAAAGGACCTTAATAACGGAAGTTGCGGTTGCAATTCTGGCGAGCGTGATTCCCGTTGGGACGTGCTGAAAGACTTTTTCGGCGATGAAGATGAAGAAAAATAAAAATATATAACTATCAAGGAGGATTCCAACGATGGCTGTACCTAAGAGAAAAGTATCCAAAGCAAGAAGAGATAAAAGACGTTCTTCTGTATGGAAACTCGACCTCCCCGGAATGACCAAATGCCCCAAGTGCGGTGAGTACATTCTTTCCCACCGTGTTTGCAAGAGCTGCGGTAATTACGGCGGAAAAGTAGTTCTTCAGGTTAAGGATAACTAAGCGAAATAGCGTGTTGCGGGAAAGAAAAGCAACACGCTTTTTTGTAATGATAGGGGTGATATAAGTGGTCAAAATATTGTCTGTTGATAAGGGCTCGTATTCCGAGCGTGTCGGTATTCTTCCCGACGACGTAATTGTTTCGATAAACGGGAATGATATAAAAGACGTGCTCGATTATCGCTTTTATATTATGGATTCGCACCTTGATATAAAGGCAAAACGGAATAATAAAGATATTTCGTTTGTTATCGAAAAGGACGAATATTCAGATATCGGACTTGAGTTTTCCACCTATCTCATGGACGAAAAAAAGCGTTGCCGTAATAACTGTATCTTCTGCTTTATCGACCAAAACCCCAAAGGAATGCGTGAAACCATTTATTTCAAGGACGATGATGAACGTCTTTCATTCCTTCAGGGCAACTATGTCACCTTAACCAACCTTAAAGATTCGGATATAGAACGTATCATAAAAATGCGTATTTCGCCCGTAAATATCTCGGTTCATACGACGGATAGCGAACTTCGAGTTATGATGATGCGTAACCGCTTTGCGGGCGACTGCCTTAAATATATAAAGCAGCTTGACGATGGCGGAATAACCATAAACGCTCAGCTTGTGCTTTGCAAGGGCATTAATGACGGTAAATATCTTGAAAAATCGCTTTCCGATTTGTTAAGCCTTGATAATATCGACAGTATCGCGCTTGTGCCTTGTGGATTGACAGGGCATAGAGAGGGCTTGTACCCCTTAGAGCCGTTTGATAAACAATCGGCATCGGATGTAATCGATATAGCAACAAGGTATGGCGATATTGCGCTTGATAAAAAGGGCATGCGCTTGGTTTACCCGTCAGACGAATTTTATCTCATAGCCGAAAGGGAAATACCGAACGAAGATTTTTATGAGGGCTATCCTCAGCTCGAAAACGGTGTCGGCATGATAAGAAGCGACTTTGACGAATTTGTGGAATGTCTTGAAAATCTGCCCGAATCGGATTATAATAGAAGAGTAACGGTTGCAACAGGTGTTTCGGCACATGGTTTTATAAAATCGCTTGCCGACATAGCAACCGAAAAATACAAGAATCTAAAAATCGAGGTTGTAGCAATCCGTAACGACTTTTTCGGCGGTCACGTTACCGTAAGCGGACTCGTGACAGGTGGCGATATAATCAAGCAACTGGCGGGAAAAGACTTGGGCGATGAATTGCTGATACCTCAAAATATGCTTCGTGCCGAGGGCGACTTGTTTTTGGATAACGTGTCGCTTGAGGATGTAAGTAACGCACTTTCGGTGAAAGTGACGGTGGTAGAAAAGGGCGGTTATCCGCTTTGCGAAGCATTCCTAAACAGAAAGGACTGATATAAATGTCAAAAAGTACCGTTGCCGTAGTCGGCAGACCTAATGTCGGCAAGAGTACCTTTTTCAATAAAATAGCAGGGGAACGTATCTCGATAGTCGAGGACACCCCCGGTGTAACGCGTGACAGAATCTACTGTGACGTAGATTGGAACGGCAGACAAATGCTGTTTATCGATACCGGCGGTATCGAACCCACTACCGAAAATACTCTGCTTAAACAGATGCGCGACCAAGCATTAATCGCAATCGGAAGCGCAGACGTAATTATATTTATGACCGAACTTTCGGTAGGCGTTACTGCCGCAGACCGCGAAATTGCGTCGATGCTCAAAAAGAGCCGTAAACCCGTAATTGTCGCGGTAAATAAGGTAGACACCATAGGCGAAGTGCCTGCAGGATTTTATGAATTTTACGAACTCGGCTTTGAGGACGTAATCCCCGTTTCGTCGGTTCACGGTACCGGTACGGGCGACGTTTTGGACTGTGCGGTGTCTTATCTCCCCGATGAAGCTGCATCTCCCGAGCAGGAAGGCTCTATCCGCGTTGCGGTAATAGGTAAACCCAATGCAGGCAAAAGCTCGATAATCAACCGTATTACGGGCGAGGAGAGGGCAATCGTCTCCGACATCGCGGGTACAACGCGTGATGCAATCGATAGCTTTGTAGAAAATAAATACGGTAAATACGTCTTTGTCGATACCGCAGGTATCAGAAGAAGCGCAAAGGTCGAGGACAGAATCGAAAAGTATTCTGTCATCCGCGCTAATGCAGCGGTAGAAAAGTCCGACGTTTGCTTGGTAATGGTCGATGCAAACGAGGGCGTAACCGCACAGGATGAGCGTATCGCAGGTCTTGCTCATAATGCAGGAAAAGCGAGCATAATAGTTATCAATAAATGGGATTCGCTCGAAAAAGATAACTCCTCGGTAAACAATTTCAAAAAAGAAGTTTATACCGCTTTGGGATATATGCGCTATGCGCCTGTTGCGTTCGTTTCTGCAAAAACAGGTCAGCGCGTAGATAAACTCTATCCCCAGATAAACGAAATATACGAAAACGCAAACCGCCGTATAACAACGGGCTTGCTTAATGATTTTCTTGCCGACGTAACCGCGCGCGTACAACCTCCGTCGGATAAGGGCAGACGTTTGAAGATATATTACATGACGCAAACGGGAGTAACACCGCCTACCTTTGTGCTTTTCTGTAACGATGCAGAGCTGTTCCACTTCTCGTATCAAAGATATATCGAAAACTGTCTTCGCGAAGCATTCGACTTTTCGGGTACTCCCATTCGCTTGGTTATAAAGCAAAAGGGCGAAAACCCCAATATTTAAGGAGTAAATAATATGAGATATTTATTCGGAACACTCATCCCTTGGCTCGGCTTTTTCGGAGATTGGGCAGTCACTACCGACACTAACGGTGCGCTTGAAATAATAGCCTACGTGTTGGTTGCGGTCATTGCCTATCTTTTGGGTTCGCTCAATTCCGCGATAATCGTTTCTAAGTCGAAGTATAAACAGGATATCCGCACGTTCGGAAGCGGTAACGCAGGTCTTACCAATATGCATAGAGTTTACGGCAAAGACGGTGCATTGTGGACCTTGTTTGGCGATATCGCAAAGCAAATCGTGTCGGTGCTTGTCGGTGCGTTGATTATGGGTAGATGGGGCGCATACCTCGCAGGCGGTTTTTGTATGCTCGGTCACATTTTCCCCATATATTACGGCTTCAAGGGCGGAAAAGGCGTTCTTACCGCCGCAACGATGATACTTATAATCGACCCTGCGATTTTCGTAGTTTTGTTTGTAGTGTTCGCACTCGTGTTGCTAATCACCCGTTACGTGTCGCTTTCCTCGATTTTGGCGGCTTTTACCTATCCTGCCGCAATAAGTGTTGCATACGCGAACGTGCATATTTTTGAAATTTCGTTCGCACTCTTCGTCGGCGCATTGGTAATCTATATGCACCGTTCGAATATTTATCGTATATTCAACAATCAGGAATCGAAGTTTTCATTCCGCAAAAAGCCCGAAACACAAAAGGTTTTGGATTTGGAGGACAAAGAAAACGACGATAACACGATAGAAGTAAAAGCTGCTAAAAAGAAGAAAAAGAAGTAACAAAAAATTTCGGAGGTGAAATATTATGCCTCTTGCAGATAAGGTGCGTCCAAACAGTTTTGACGAGGTAGCAGGACAAAAACACCTGCTCGCTAAAAACGCACCCTTCCGCCGTATTATCGAAAGCGGACACCTGCCGTCGCTTGTCTTTCACGGCCCTCCCGGTACGGGCAAAACCACCGTTGCCGAGATTGTCGCAAAAAGCGCAGGTAAGGAGTTTTACCGTATAAACGCAACGGTCGCCTCGCTTTCGGATATAAAGGATATTTTGTCGCTCTCGCATACGTTGACGGCGTACGACGGAATAATTCTGTATATCGATGAAATTCAGTATTTCAATAAAAAACAACAGCAGTCCTTGCTTGAATACGTCGAGGACGGACGTGTAACGCTTATAAGCTCGACCACCGAAAACCCGTTCTTCTCGCTCTATCCCGCGTTGCTTTCGCGCTCAAGCGTGTTCGAATTCAAACCCGTCGATGCCGAGGATATGCTCCCTGCATTAAGACGTGCGTTCGATATATGTAACCAAACCGAAAATATGGATAAGACTTGCGACGATAAAACGCTTCTTGCTATCGCCAACGGTTGCGGAGGCGACGTAAGAAAAGCTATCGGCGCACTCGAAAACGTCTATTACTCGTCGGATAAAGAGTTGTCGGAGGAGTTGGCAAAACAACTGTCGCAACGTTCGGGCATACGCTTTGACCGCGACGGTAACGAGCATTACGATTTGTTAAGCGCGTTTCAAAAGTCGATACGCGGTTCAGACCCCGACGCGGCGGTCTTTTACCTCGCGCGTATCTTAGAGGGCGGAGATTTAATTTCCGCTTGTCGCAGATTAATGGTCATCGCTTGCGAAGACGTCGGACTTGCATACCCGATGTGCATCCCGATAGTAAAAGCCTGTGTGGATATTGCAACCTCGGTCGGACTGCCCGAAGCCTCGCTTCCTCTGTCCGATGCGGTAGTGCTGCTGGCAACCGCACCGAAGTCCAATTCGGCACACGACGCATACTTTGCCGCTGTCGAGGCAATCAATAAAGGCAGGGGAAGGGATATACCCTCGTACCTGCGTGATACCCACCGCCCCGATGCGGACACGGGATATAAATATCCCCACGTTTATCCCAATCACTACGTCGCACAAAGGTATCTCCCAAACGATATCAAAGAGGGCGAATTTTACCGCTTTGGCGATAATAAAACCGAACGCGTAGCTTACGAGTATTATAAACTTATAAGAGGCATTAAGGAGTAAAGTGTCATGGAGGATTTCAAAAAATATCTCCCCGTTGCGAGGAAAGCATTGCTTTCTACAATCGCATTTTGGGGATATGTTTTGATAACGAAATTCCTCCATGCTTTTATTTTTGCGCTGTTTGAAACCGAGGAAACCCGTCTTTTCGGATTTTCCGAAACTGTTTATCAAATCCAAACTGTTTGTGGATGTCTGATTGCACTTTTTGTCTTTTACGACTATTATCTTTGTGACAGAATCAAGGAAAAAGAGTTCGTGGAAAGATTCGAAAACGAAAGTCGTTACTCCACAAAGACCGAAATAAAAGAACTTTTCAAAAGAAACGAATTTTTAGTCGGTCAGGGTGTAATCCTCTTTTGGTCGCTTGTCGTTAAAGATATAATCGTAATCCCCACCGTCTTGTTTAGTATCATTGCCGAACTGTGGGCGCATAAGAATTGGTTTCGCACAAAATATCACTTCGGCAAGAAGAAAAAGAAAAAAGGCTTTTACGCCTTTCATCTTTTGCTACATATCGGTATATGGCTGTTCAACTTCTTCGGCTTGTCGTTAATCGTAGAAGGTCTTAAAATGGGATTTACCCCGATTGTACAAGCTTTAAAGGACTATGTTTTAATCATACTTTCGGCATTTCTCATACTCGCCCTTGTCGTTTTCGTAATGCGCCGTATCCGCGCGATAAGAGTGCAATATCGCCTTATTCGTAAACTTAAACGCCTTTCAATCGAAAACCGCATGAAGCTTACTCTGCCGAAACACCCATATATCTCGCTTTTGCGCCAAAAGTGCGAAACTTTTACCTTGGAGCATAGAAAACTAACCATTAAAGGTGTAATAATACCCACACTTTTGCGTAAAACACCGCTTTACTTTTTGGG
>JAZRUB010000107.1:0-19996 GCA_045652305.1 Eubacteriales bacterium | reverse complement strand
CGAAGGCGCGGACCAGTATCGTGGTTGGTTCCAATCGAGTCTTCTTACATCTGTCGGTGCGCTTGACAAGGGCGCTCCCTTTAAGCAGGTATTAACTCACGGTTGGGTTGTTGACGGTCAGGGTCGCGCAATGCACAAGAGTCTTGGTAACGGTGTTGATCCCGCAGATCTTATTAAGGACTTCGGTGCAGATATCGTTCGTCTTTGGGCATCATCCTCGGACTACCACGCAGACGTGCGTTGTTCCAAAGAAATCTTCAAGCAACTTTCGGAATCCTACCGTAAACTCAGAAATACCCTTCGTATTCTTCTTGCTAACCTCGGTTCGCCCGAAAATGACTTCGACCCGAAGAAAGACCTCGTATCCCCCGAAATGTTGGGTGACATCGATAAATGGGCGCTTTCTCGCCTTAACAAGTTGGTTAAGCGCGTTCGCGATGCTTACGACAGTTATCAATTCCATATCGTTTATCACGATATTCATAACTTCTGTTCTATCGACATGTCGAAACTTTATATCGACATCACCAAGGACAGACTCTACTGCGAAGCCAAAAACGACCCTGCACGTCGCAGCACACAAACCGCAATGTACATTATCGTTAGTGCGCTTACTCGTTTGCTTGCGCCCGTACTTTCTTTCACCGCTGAAGAAACTTGGAGTTTCATGAGCCATTCTGCAGAAGACGACCTCGACAGCGTATTCTGCAACCAATTCCCTTCTTTCGAAAGCAAGTACGATTTCTCGGAAATTGAAGCGAAATACGAATCGCTCTTCACTCTCCGTGACGGTGTTATGAAAGCGCTTGAACTTGCACGTGCTGAAAAGACAATCGGCAAATCGCTTGAAGCTGCTATAACCATCTACACCGAAGCAGGAAGCGAAGCAAGTAAATTATTTGACGAATTTAAAGATATACTCCCCGACATATTCATCGTAAGCAAGGTTGCTCTTTCGAACGAAAAAGCAAGCGAATCTGCACACTTCGACGAAGAAACCGGTATTGCGGTTGACGTTGCTGTTGCAGACGGTGAAAAGTGCGTTCGTTGCTGGATGCATAAAGACGACTGCACCACCGATGAGGACGGACAGCACCTTTGTGCTCGTTGCCGTAAGGCGGTATGTTAGCGGCTGTTATCGCTATCCTTGCGGTAATTGCTGACCAGCTCTCGAAGTATATTGTTGTTGAAAATATAGAATATCACGGAACGGTACCCTTTATAGACGGCGTGATGAATTTTTATCACACCCGAAATACAGGCGCGGCATTTTCGATGTTCAGCGATAAACGCTGGGTGTTCATGGTATTCTCGGCTATTTCTATGGCGATAATTATTTATCTGCTCGTAACCGAGTATAAACGCCACGTATTGCTTAACGTGTCACTTGCCATGATACTTGGCGGCGGTGTCGGAAACATGATAGACAGAGTCCGTTTGGGATACGTTGTTGATTTTTTCCGTACCGAATTTATCGATTTTGCCATTTTCAACGTTGCCGACTGCTTTATTACCGTCGGCACGGTATTGCTCGCAATATACGTTATTTTCTTTGAAACAAAAATCGAAAAACGCATAAAAGCCGAAAAATCGGCACAAGAAACCCAAGACAGTCCCGAAACCGAACCGCAAACCGAGGAAAATTGCGATAATGGATAATTACATCGTTACCGAACAAGATACATCCGAAAAACTGCGTTTGGATTCGTTTGCCGCAAAAATATTCGACATTAGCCGTGCGCGTATGCAGGAGCTTATTTCCGATGGATTGGTTCTTGTCAACGGTAAAAAAGCCGAAAAGAAGTTTTTGCTTTCTGTCGGTGATGAAATCTCGGTAGAACTTCCTCCCGAGCGTGAATTAGAGGCTGTTCCTCAGGATATTCCTATCGATATCGTTTATGAAGATGAATATCTGTTGGTGGTTGATAAACCTCGCGGAATGGTGGTTCACCCTGCGGCAGGAAACCCCGACGGAACGCTTGTAAACGCATTGTTGTATCATTGCAAAGGTCGACTTTCTTCGATAAACGGAGTGATACGACCTGGTATAGTACACCGTATCGATAAAGACACCTCGGGGTTATTGATTGTCGCAAAAACCGACGAGGCACACCAAGGTCTTGCCGAGCAGATTGCGTCGCACTCGTTTGAACGCAAATACGAAGCCATCGTAGGCGGTCATTTTAAAGAGAGTTCGGGCACGGTTTGCGCTCCTATCGGACGACACAAAAGCGACCGCAAAAAAATGGCGGTAACCGAACACAACTCAAAAGAGGCGACAACGCATTGGCGCGTCGTTGCCGAAAGTAAAGATTATACACATTTAGAACTCACTCTCGAAACGGGACGAACCCATCAGATAAGAGTTCACATGTCTTATATCGGTCACCCCGTTGCAGGTGATACGGTATACGGAAACGTGCGTTACAGACTTGGCATGGAAGGTCAATGTCTGTTTGCAAAATATATTTCTTTTATCCACCCCATAAGTGGACAAACAATGACATTTGAAGCGGTACGGCCAAAGTATTTCAGCGATGCGTTGATTCGTGCCGGGCTTTATTGCGAGAAGAATTGAATCCGAAACGCATACAGTTGTGTTCAACTTTCCTCGCACTAGTCAGAAAGGAAACAAAAATGGAAAAGAAAACCGTTTTAATGCTGAAAGAAAAAGCCGCAAGAGTCAGAATGCTCTCTGTCGAAGCGGTGTATGGCGCTAAAAGTGGCCACCCCGGTGGTTCGCTCTCTATCGCCGACGTTATTACCTACCTTTATTTCCACAAGATGAACATCGACCCCAAGAATCCTCAAATGGAATCAAGGGACAGATTCGTCCTCTCCAAAGGACATTGCTGTCCTGCGCTTTATTCCGCACTTGCCGAAAAGGGATTCTTCGCAGTTGAGGAGATTAAAAACCTCCGCAAACTCGGTGCAATGCTTCAAGGTCACCCCGACATGAAGACTATCCCCGGCATTGATATGTCCACCGGCTCGCTCGGTCAGGGTTTCTCTGCCGCGTGCGGTATGGCTGCGGTAGCAAAACGCAAGGGTTACGATTGGAAGGTTTACACCGCGCTCGGCGACGGTGAAATCGAAGAAGGTCAGGTTTGGGAAGCGGCTATGTTCGCTAACCACTACAATCTTGATAACATTATCGCTTTTGTCGACTGCAACGGTTACCAAATCGACGGTGCTGTAAGCGAGGTTATGAACCCCAACCCCGTTGACGAAAAGTTCCGCGCTTTCGGTTGGTACGCGCAGGTTATCGACGGCCACAATTTCGATGAAATTGACGAAGCAGTTAATAACGCGCTCAACAGCGACAAACCCTCGGTCATCATCTGTAAGACCGTAAAGGGCAAAGGCGTTTCTTATATGGAAAATAATTACACATGGCACGGCAAAGCTCCCAAAGACGATGAATACGCTATCGCTGAAAAAGAGCTTTACGATGCATGGGTAAAAGCAGGGGAGGATGTTAAAAATGGCTGAAAAAGAAGCAACAAGAGTCGCTTACGGCAAAAAACTTGCCGAACTCGGTGAAAAATACGATTTTTACGTGCTTGATGCCGACCTTTCGGGCTCGACACAAACCGCTATTTTTGCAAAGAAATATCCCGAACGCTTTTTCAACTGCGGTATCGCGGAAGAAAACATGATTTCGGTTGCGGCGGGTATCGCTGCTACGGGTATCCCTGCATTCGCTTCCTCGTTTGCTATGTTTGCTTGCGGAAGAGCATTTGAGCAGATTCGCAACTCGGTTGCATACCCTCAATTACCCGTTAAGATTTGTGCTTCTCACGCAGGTATCACCGTTGGTGAAGACGGCGCGACACACCAATTCTGCGAAGATATGGCTATCATGCGCGCACTTCCCAACATGACGGTTGTCTGCCCTGCCGACTCCGCTTCTACCGAAGCGTTGGTTGAAGAAATCATCAAATACGAAGGTCCGGTTTATATGCGATTAGGCAGATACGCTGTACCTCAATTCTACACCAAGGGCGAACGCGAATTTAAGCTCGGAAAAGGTATTGTACTTGCCGAGGGTAGCGACGTTACCATTATCGCAACAGGTATTATGGTTGCCGCTGCTATGGAAGCTAAGGACATTCTCGCAAGCGAAGGTATAAATGCCGCAGTTATCGACATTCATACCATAAAACCGCTTGACGTTGAACTTGTAAAGACTTACGCTAAAAAGACGGGTTACGTTGTCACCGCAGAAGAACATTCGGTTATCGGCGGTCTTGGTGATGCTGTTATATCTGCACTTGCAGAAGAAGCTACTGCAAAGATTAGCAAGTTAGGCATCGACGACGTATTCGGCACGAGCGCACCTGCAGGCGTGTTGCTCGAGCACTATAACCTTAATGCAAACGGCATTGTAAACAAGGTTAAAAAATTGCTTAACAAATAAAATATGTTCTACAAAAAACCGCTAATTACGCGGTTTTTTGTGAATATTGAGGTATACAGATGACTGTTGAACAATTAGCAAAAGAACTTGACAATATAATTCCAAGTATGCTTTCGGAACCTTGGGATAACGACGGCAGAATGATTATTCCCAACCCCAACAAGGAAGTTACGCGCGTACTTTGCGCACTTGACTGCACGACCGAAGCTATTAATGCGGCAAGAGTTTGGGGTTGTAACGTCATAGTTACTCATCATCCGCTTATTTTCAAACCGTTGGAGAATATCAGTCCTTCGGATAGCGTCGGAAAGCGCGTTATTAAATGCATCAGCAACGATATCGCGGTACTTTCCTACCACACAAGGCTCGATATTATCGAAGGCGGTGTGAACGATACGTTGTGCAAAGCGCTCGGCATCACAAACACCGAAGCGTTTATCCCTTACGGCAGAGTCGGCGAGGTTCGCGAAACACGTTTGAACAGTTTAATCGACCGTGTTTGCGAGGGGTTACAGATAGATGAAAACGAACTTAAGATTGTTGCAGCAAACTCTAAGGTCAGACGCGTTGCGGTTGTTTCGGGTTGCGGCAAGGACGAAATTATGGCGGTCCTCGCGGCAGGTGCAGATACCTTTGTCACGGGCGAAGTTATGCATAACCACATGATAGATTGTAAAGAATTGGGATTGAACCTTATTTGTGCAACACATCACGCGACCGAACGAATCGTGCTTCCCGTGCTTGCTGACATGGTCAAAAAAGCAGGTGCAACGGCAGATATTTTCATGTTCAAACCGCATAACGAGTTTGGCTATCCTTTTGTAAACTCAGCAATAAACGAAATAGAAGAAGACGAATAATATGGCATTTGACGGACTTTTTTGCGCGGCAGTCGCGTTTGAATTGAATAAATGGGCAGGTGCAAGAATAGAAAAGATACACCAAAGTTCGCAAAACTGCTTTTATTTCCAGATATACCGCGACGGAAAGCGCGGAAACTTTGTTATTTCCGCTTCTGCTCCGCGCCCGATTCTCGCGATTACAGAGGAGTCGGTCGCGCGTCCCGACACCCCTACCCCTACCTGTATGCTTTACCGCAAACATCTGCAAAACGGCAGATTTATTGCGGCAGAATGGGTGGAAAACGAACGTATTATACGTTTTGTTTTTGATTCCGCGGATGAAATGGGTTATATAAAACGCAAATTCATCTATGCGGAAATGATGGGAAAATACTCTAACATTATCCTCACCGACGATAACGATAAAATCCTTTCTGCAGGCTCAACCTCGGATATAACCGCAGGGGTACGTAGCATCATGGTGGGATTCAAATACGAATTGCCTCCGAAACAAGATAAAATCTCGATTTTTTCGGTGAGCGATAACGATTTTCTGTTGCTTTGCAGAGAAAAATCGGGACTTTGTGCAAATGACTTTTTGTTGCGTAATTTCCTTGGATTCTCACCCGTAGTCGCAAGGCAGGTTGCGTATAACGCATTTAACTCTGTCGATGCCGAAATAAACGTCTTAAACGCAGACAGATTATTAACCGAATTCAAAAATACGGTAAAACGCTTGACCGACTGCGATTTTGTCCCTAACGCGGTATTCGACAAGGATAACAACGGTATTGAATACTCATATCTCCCCCTTACACAATACGGAAGCGAGTATGAAGTACACACCTATGACAGCTTTTCTGCTCTGCTTACCGACTTTTTCGGCAGAAAAGAAGAATCGGTTAATATCGGCAGATACTCACGCGAGATAGTAAAAACCGTAAACAGTCACCTGTCGCGTTTGCAAAAGAAGTTGGTTTTGCTTAAAAACGAACTTGATGAATGTTCCGCTATGGAAGAAATGCGAATCAAGGGCGACGTTATTACTGCAAACATCTACAAAATACATCAAGGCGATAATTCTATCACGGGTATGGATTATGAATCGGGAAAGGAAATTACTATTCCGCTTGATATAGCCCTTACCCCTGCCAAAAACGCGCAAAAATACTACAAGAAATACTCTAAAATGAAACGCGCATCGGTCATGTTGGCAGAGCAAATCAAAAAGGCAGAATCGGTTTGTGATTATCTTACGGGCGTACTCGGGTTTATCGAACGTGCGGCAAACCCGAACGAGCTATCCGAAATAAAGCTCGAACTTTTAGAAGGCGGATATATCGCCGACAAAAATGCAACAAACGGCAAAAAGAAAAAAACACCTGCCGCAAAACCGTTATCATTCACTACAACCGACGGACTTTTGCTTCGTGTCGGGCGCAATAACCGTCAAAACGATGCGCTTACGGGCAATGCCGACAGGAATGAACTTTGGTTTCATATCAAGGGGTTTCACGGTTCGCACGTCATTTTGACCCCCAACGGTAACGAAGAACCGTCCGACCGCGATTATACCGAAGCGGCGATGGTCGCGGCATATTTCAGCGAAAAGCGCGGGAGTCGAAACGTCGAGGTAGACTATACCCGTGTGCGCAATTTGAAAAAGCCTTCGGGAAGTGCACCCGGATTTGTGACGTACGAGAAATATTATTCTGCCGTTGTAGACGCAATAAATCCTTTTAATCAAAATTAAAGAAACGGACAAAATATGAGTTTAACCGAGCGTTCCCTACCGCTTATGGGCGAAGACGGAATAAAAAAACTTAATAATGCAAGTGTAATCGTATTCGGTGTGGGCGGTGTCGGCTCTTGGTGTGCCGAGGCGTTGGTGCGCAGCGGTATCGGCAACATAACCGTAATCGACGGTGACGTGGTTTCCGAAACAAACCGCAACAGACAACTCATCGCGCTTTCGTCTACCGTCGGCAAAGAAAAAGCGTTTATCTGCGCAGAGCGCTTGCGCGACATAAATCCCGATTGCAACGTCGAATATAAAAACTTATTTTATTCTGCCGATACTATGCAAGAAATAGATATAAGCAGATATGATTACATTGCCGATTGTATCGACACGGTTACGTCAAAGCTGTTGCTTATCACACAAGCGAACGAGGCAAACGTACCGATAATCTCCTCGATGGGTACGGGAAACCGCTTGAATCCTGACTTTATTACCGTTACAGACGTATATAAAACCTCACTTGACCCTCTCGCAAGAGTTATGAGAAAAGAGTTGAGGGCAAGAGGAATAGACCGATTAAAAGTCGTATATTCGACCGAAGAACCTGGCGAGTGTGTCGAGGGCAGAAACAGCGTCACTAAACGGGCAACACCGTCAAGCTCGTGTTTCGTGCCTGCAACGGCAGGGGTGCGAATGGCATACGAAATAGTTACGGAGATACTTAATAATGGCTAAAACGAAATGGAAAGGCGGAGCGTTACTTTCGCCCGTACCTGCCGTACTCGTGTCATGCGGAAATGACGATACGGCGAATCTTATAACCGTCGCATGGACAGGCATCGTCTGTACTCAACCGCCTAAACTTTATATTTCTATCCGTCCCGAACGCCATTCCTACAAGCTTATAAAGGAATCAACAGAGTTTTGTGTTAACCTCCCTACCGCAGAGATGGCAAAAAGTGTCGATTGGTGCGGTGTGAGGTCAGGCAAAGACTTTGACAAATTCGAATATACCAAACTCACAAAAGAAAAATCTTTTGAGGTTTCGTGTCCGAGTGTCGGTGAATGTCCGCTTACTTTGGAATGTAAGGTCGACAAAATTATCCCTCTCGGTTCGCACGATATGTTTATCGCAGATATAGTTGCCGTAGGCGCGGAAGAATCAATTATTGACGAAAAAGGCAGACTTATGCTCGAAAAGGCGAATCTTTTGGCTTATGCGCACGGCGATTATTTCGCACTCGGCAGAAAGATAGGCGATTTCGGTTTTTCGGTACGCAAGAAAAAGAGGGTTAGACGATGAACTCGGTTACGGTTATCCACGTTGGTGATTTTAAGGAAAGCTACTTCCGTGAGGCAGAAAACGAATATACAAAGCGCCTAAAGCCGTTTTGCGAATACAAAACTGTTTGCATAAAAGAAGAATCCTCGTTTGGAGAGGATTCCGAAAAACTGGTATTACGCGCACTCGAAAAAGAGGCAAATGCAATCCGTGCCGCTATCCCCAAACAAGCCTACAAAATCGCGCTTTGCATAGAGGGAAAGCAATACTCGAGCACCGAGCTTGCAGAAGTTTTCGCACGTGAGTCACGCCCGATTTGTTTTATAATCGGTTCAAGCTTCGGACTTGACGAAACCTTAAAACGCGAATGCGACATGAAGCTTTCGATGTCAAAAATGACGTTTCCGCACATGTTAGCGCGTGTTATGCTTGCCGAACAGGTCTACCGCGCAAACGCAATAAACAGCGGTAAGAAATATCATAAATAGAAAGTTCCAGCACGTTTGTGCAGGAACCTTTTTCTTTTATTCTATTTCCTCGAAATCACTTGCGCTGTGTTTGCACCAAGGACAAATAAAGTCGTCAGGGAGTGTGTCACCCTCATAGACATATCCGCAAATTTTACAAACGTAGCCCTTTTTCTTATTCGTATTGGGCTTCGGTTTGACGTTTTGGTGGTAATAAGAATACGTCATTGTTTCCCTATCGGAAACCACCTTTGATTCTGTCACGGAACAAATGAACATACCGTGTGTGCCAAGGTCAACGTACTGCTCGACTTTAAGCGAAAAGTAGGCGTTTATATTTTGAGGCAAAACGGCAAGACCGTTGCATGAACGCATAACTTCATAGTTTTCGAATTTATCGACGTTACGACCGCTTTGAAATCCAAATCGTTCGAAAACCGAAAACGGCGCATCAACCGAAAGACAGTTGACGTTCATTGTACCTGTTTGCTTGATGATTTCGTGAGAATAATTGGATTTGTTTATTGTAACTGCGATTTTGTCGGGAGAGTTCGTCACCTGCATTACCGTATTCACAATCAAGCCGTTATCCTTGTTGCCGTCGTTAGACGTAACGACGTAAAGTCCGTAGCCGATTTTGAACAATGCAGACGGATTGATTTTTTCGTGATTTTCGTTAAGTGTAGACATATTCCCTCTCCTTAAAAACGGTTATCTTTTTATTTATTCAGGTTTATAGCTACCAAGAACAATACGTTTTACAAGCACGTAGTCGGTAGCATCAACATCTCCGTCTTTATCTACGTCGGCGATAACTTTTTGTTCTTCGGAAAGCTCTAAGGTTTTCAAAACCGTGCGTTTGACGAGCACGTAGTCTGTCGCATCGACGTCATTATCTTTATCTACGTCACCAACGATATCTTTAATTTCGGGTTGGCTCGTTTCGGTACCGAAAACTTTAATTTCGTTCAAGAATGCGAATGTGCTCGCGAGTTCAAACTCTACTTTTACATATCTTGCCACACCGTCAAGCGATGCGTTGCAGAGATAGGAAGCCTTTTCGGTAATGCCGATAGTTTCAACAGAAGATGCTTTGGTAAAGTTGTTTCCATCGTTAGAGATATATACGTTAATCGCTTTGGGCGCCTTTATACCTGCACCACTATCGTTAATCATGTTGATTTTAACTTCGGAAAGTTCATAAAACTTGCCGAGGTCGATAGTCACACTTCCGATTCCGTTGGGTGCATTCACCGCGTTCGATGCTGCACCGTTGTTATAGTAAAATGCAAACCAGTTGTTATTATACGTGAGTTCGGTAGTCGCTACGCCATCGGTAAGGTTTGCGGTATAGGCACCGTATCCCTTTCCGTTACCCGAAATTACGTAATTAGCACCAATCGCGATACCGTCTTCTTTGAAAGAACATTCCGGACAATACGGAGAAACGGTAGTTTCGCCGGTGTACTGTCTTGCGCTGCACTCACATTCTTTAAAGGTTTTGTGAGGGTGTTCGGTTTCGTAACCTATTTCGTTATAAGCATGGGTATGACCGCCTGCGTAATAGTAATCTCTACCGCTTTTGTAGTAGTAATTATCGATTACGTTTACGATGGTTTTATCAGAGTTGTAGGTTGAGTTGTTGGAACGAACGTTTTGCTCATACGAAAGTTTATCCATATATTTCGCATGGTAGAACATTTTCCAAGGGTCGCCACCCGAGTATTCAAAGTGCAAGTGTACACCTGAGGAATTACCTGTTGTGCCCATTACACCGATTTTTTGTCCTTTGGTGACTTTCTGACCTACGGTTACGTCATAGGAATCCAAGTGCGCGTACAACGATTTGTTTCCGCTGTTGTGCTTGATTATAACGTATTTGCCGAAGCTGGTATCGCCCAAGTCTGTTGCAACTTCAACCTCACCGCTTTCTACAGCGACGATATTGCCGCCGCCGCCGATATCCATACTGTTTCTATAATCATATTTTGTGCTGTGTTGTTCGCCTGTTTTGTAATAATACATACAGGTGATGTAATATGAGCTTTCACAAGGCCATATCAAATCATCAGCCTCGACTGTTGCAGTAGCAGACAAAGGTGCAATTCCGACAAGCATTGTCGATAGAAGTAATAACGATAAAATCCTCTTTTTCATTTATTATGCCTCCAAAAATGCATTTTATTTATTTTATGTTATCATAACGAAACTATATAGTCAATCTTTTTAACGCAACTTTCCTATAAACAAAACCTGCTTTGCAAAAACAAAGCAGGTTTTACGTTGTTTATTATTTAACGGTATAGGTGCCTAAAACGATACGTTTGATGAGAACGTAGTCGGTAGCGTCAACGTCGCCATCCTTGTCAACGTCGGCAACTGCCTTTTGCTGTTCGGTAAGTTCGTACGTGTTCAAAACTGCACGTTTAACGAGGACATAGTCGGCAGCATCGACATCGTTGTCATTATCTACGTCGGCGATAGAATCGTCAGAAGGTTCGGAAACTTCGGGGTCCGAAACTTCGGGTTCGCTCGTTTCGCCATCGGGCACGTAGTTAGGGTCTGCGTAAACTTCAACCTCGTTAAGGAAAGTCCATACAGCCTGTGTTTCCACAACAAGTTTAACGTACTGTGCAGAGATATTGTCTGTGCTGATTGTTGCCCAAGCAGGTTCGTCACTTGCAGGAATGGAAAGGTCTCCGATTTCGGTATAGTTGATTCCGTCTTCGGAAACGAAAAGTCCGATGCTCTTTGCAGGCAATATACCGTTTGCGTTACAGTTCCAAACGTGAACTCTTACGTCGGTGATGCCGTTTTTAAGTTCTTCAAGGTCGATAATAATTGTACCGATACCGTCGGGTGCGTTTATCTTGTCGGAATCAGCATCTTTATTATAATAGAACGCAAACCAGCTTTGGTCAAATGCGCCTACGGGGTTTGCCTTGCCGTCGGTAAGAGAAGCGGAATAGGTTGATACAGAAGTAGCGTCTGCACCGATGTAATCTTTGCCGAACGCGATATTGTCGGCATTGGGTACAACAGGTGTTTCGGGTTCGGATACTTCAGGTTCGGAAATTTCAGGTTCAGAAACTTCGGGTTCAGAAACTTCAGGCTCGCTCGTTTGGTCGTCGGATATATTTTCACCGTTTGATAAAACTTGAATTTCGTTCAAGAAAGTCCAAGTAGCTTGAGTTTCGATGGTGAATTTAACATAACGTGCAGATACGTTATTAACAGCAACGCTTGCCCAAGCAGCGGTAGATACGCCTGCAGGGATAGCCACGGTTGTATCATTGGTGTAGGTTTGACCGTCTTTGGAGAAGGCAACTTTTATGCTCTTGGGTGCAGCTATACCAGAAACGGTATCGCCAAGCCAGAGGTTAAGTTTTACCTTTTCAATACCGTCGTAAACATTTTTGAGGTCAACAACGATGGTAGCAACACCGTTGGGTGCGTTATTGCTGGCAATGGTAGCATCCTTGTTGTACCAAAGACCTAACCAACCGCCGTTATAGTCTATTGCGTTAATCGCGGTACCGTCGGTGAGCTTTGCATTGTGCGCGGCAGGAGAACCGTTGGAGTCTATAATAGCCGCATTGCCGCCTGTGTAGGTTTTGTTGAGTGCTATGTTAGTAAGTCCCAAATCTTCGGGTTCTTCTGTTTCGGTACCGTAAACCTTAATTTCGTTCAAGAAGGCAAACATGCCCGAAAGCTCAAATTCGACTTTTACATATTTTGCGGTTCCGCTAACCTTTGCGCTGCAAATATATGCGGTTTTTTCGCTCTTGCCGATATCGCTTACCGATGCCGACTTGGTAAAGTTTTTACCGTCGTTAGAGGTATATATATTAATCGCTTTGGGAGCTGCAATACCCGAGGGGGTATCGTTAATAAGGTTCATCTTCACTTCGGAAAGCGAATAAAACTTGCCAAGGTCGATAGTAACGCTGCCGATTCCGTTGGGCGCGTTTACTGCGCTTGCAGCAGCATCCTTGTTATAGTAGAACGCGAACCATTTATTATCGAACGAAAGTGCGGTATCTGCAACATCGTCGGTAAGCTTTGCAGTGTATTGAGAATGACCGCTACCGTTACCCGAAATAGTGTATTTTGCATTAACGGCAATACCGTCTTCTTCAAATGCACATGCTACACAAGAAGCGGAAGTAGATGTCGCACCTGTGTACTGCTTCGAGCCGCAAGAACACTTTTTGTATACCTTGTGAGGGTGTTCGGTGTCGGAATAGTTACCTGTATAGGAGTGGGTGTGAGAGTAATAATAATTGGTGCCACTCTTGTAATAATAGGTATCGATTACGTTTACAACGGTTTTGTCCGAGTTATAAGTTGCGTTGTTGGAACGAACGTTTTGCTCGAACGAAATCTTTTCCATATATTTTTCGTTGTAGAACATTTTCCAAGGGTCGCCACCGGAGTATTCAAAGTGCAAATGCACACCGCCCGAGTTACCGGTAGAACCCATAACGCCTATTTTCTGTCCTTTGGTGACCGATTGGCCAACACTTACAGAATATGAAGCCAAGTGAGCATACAAAGACCTGTAACCGCTGTTATGTTTAATAATTACGTATTTACCGAAGCTGGTGTTGCCCAAGTTTGTTGCAACTTCAACCACACCGCTTTCAACAGCAAGAATATTACCGCTGCCGCCAATATCCATACTGTATCTGTAGTCGTATTTTGTGCTATGTTTTTGACCGCTCTTGTAATAATACATACAGGTAATATAGTATGAACTATCAACGGGCCAAATCAAATCATCAGCCGCAAAAGCAGTAAGCGTAGTCAAGGGCAAAATGCCCACAATCATCATTACTATGAGTAACAATGATAAAATTCTCTTTTTCATTTATTGAGCCTCCCATAACGTGGTGATTTATTCTATATTACCATAATACATTCATATAGTCAATCTTTTTTGTGTAATTTTCACGTTTGTGTACATAACAAAAACCGCCTTGTCTTAAAACAAAGCGGTTTTTATATATTGTTTATTTATTAACAGTGTAGGTGCCCAAAACAATACGTTTAACAAGAACGTAGTCGGTTGCGTCAACGTCACCGTCACCGTCAACGTCTGCAACAGCAAACTGTTCTTCGTCAAGTTCGTATGTGTTAAGAACTGCACGTTTAACGAGGACATAGTCGGCAGCGTCAACGTCACCGTCGTCATCCACGTCGCCGAGAGTAGCATCGGGTTCCGGAACTTCAGGGTCAGAAATCTCGGGGTCGTCAACTTCAGCTTTGGTACCGTAAACTTCAATTTCGTTAATGAACAAGAAGGATTTTTCACCGAGCACGAACTCGAACTTGATATAGGAGCCTTTACCGGTTATATCGTCTTTGATAGCAAAAGCTACGTCTTTTACGGTGTCTTCAACTGCAGGGATAGAAAGTTCGGTTGCAGTTCCCCAGTTTTGTCCGTCTTTAGAAATGTAAACCTTGATAGCGGCAGGAAGACCTACGCCGGAAGCTATATTCTGAATAGAGTTGATTTTAACACCTGTTATGTCAAACGAGCCGTCAAGGTCGATTACAACAGTACCAACTTTACCGGGGGCGTTGGTGGAGTTTGCATCACCGTTGTTATAGAAAGTAAACCAGTTGCCGTCATACTTCATAACGTCAAGAGCGACACCGTCGGTAAGATTTGCGGTGTACGCACCGTGAGTTTGTGCCTCATAGTCTTTGTTAAGTGCTATGTTTTCACGTTCCTCGGGGTCAGGAGTTTCGGGTTCACTCGTTTCGGGTTCCGATACTTCGGGGTCTCCCGTTTCGGGAACGTAATTGGGGTCTGCGTAAACTTCAATTTCGTTAAGGAATGTCCAAGTAGCCTGTGTTTCAACAAGAATTTTTACGTATCTTGCCGAAATATTATCGGTCTTGATTGTTGCCCAAGCAGGTGCATTGGTTGCAGGAATATTGATTTTGCCTATTTCGGTATAGTTGGTTCCGTCTTTGGAAGTAAGAAGCTTCATGTTCTTTGCAGAAGCTATACCGCTTGCATTGCAGTTCCAAACGTGAACTCTAACGTCGGTAATGCCGTTTTTGACTTCTTCAAGGTCGATGATTATCTCGCCAACACCACCGGGTGCGTTAACCTTATCCGAAGTAGCGCTAGGATTATAATACAAACCAAACCAATTCGAGTTATAAGATTGTGCGTCGCTTACAGTACCGTCGGTAAGGTTAGCGGAATACGAGCCTGCAGCAGAAACGTTGGCACCGCTATAGGTTTTATTAAGTGCTATATTTGTGCCGGTAGGAACATCGGGAGTTTCAACTTCGGGAGTCTTTATGCTCGATTTCTTAACGACCATAATAGTATCGGCAACAGCACGCGAGGAGGACTGAACGTAGCCTGCAGAGCCGGAGTTTGCCTTATTCTTAACGTACATCGCACTCGAGCCGCCTGCGTCCATGCGGATAACGTTTGTACAGCCTTGTGCGATAAAATAGTCAGCAACGTCGCGCAAGGTCAAAGAACCGTTTGCACCGGTGGAAGCGCCTTCAGAAGTGAAGAACACGTAAGTACCGTCGGGCTTCTGTCCGAATGCGGTTTGACGGAATTGGTCGGTTACGCTGTGACCGCCGATGGTGCTTTGAGTACGGGTTTGGTCAACGCCGTTTTTAACAAGCCAACCTACGTTGGTGATTGTGCTGAGTGCGTTTTCCATTGTGGACCTTGCAGCAGCGTTGGTTTCGTTTACCAAGATAGAAATATCATCGCCTGCTTTGAGTTTGCTGAGCGTGGTGGCAAATTCAGATGCTGCTTTTACGTAAAGTACGAACTTATCGGACTGAACGTTCGAATCAGATTCGAACTTGGTAGCATAAGAATTAGCCTTTACTTCAACAACCTTGCCCATAAGAGTTTTGCCGACTGCAATATCGGTGCCGTTTACCTTTTGGCAAACAATTTCATAACCGGGCTCATTAGTGTCGGTTGTAGTGCCGCAAGAAGTGTCATAGTAATAAACAGCGTTAGGTGCTTTTGATTTGTTGTTTTCATAACGCTTGTTTATAGCATAAATAGCATTAGGAAGTTCGGTTCCATTTGCGTACAACTTGAATTCAAGCTTACTGTAAACAGACTGCATTTTGCCATCTTTGTCGAACGCAACAACTTCTCTGTTGTATTGGTCAACGTGAGCACAAGTTACTTTGCCGTTAGAGATGTTTGCATAGTCAAGTTCGCCTTTAGACATAGTGAAGTACGAACCATTAATCAAACCTGCAACGTCATAGCCGTATTTAGCGCTGGTTGCTACGTCGTATTGTGTTTGCAACACACTAACGCCACCTGCGTAAGCCCCAAATGTCATGGGAATATAGCCGTCCTTGGGGTTAAATTGCATAGCAACGCCGGTAACTGTATTGCCGTTCTGACCGCTTGTTATGTTAAAGTTTGTGTAGGTAACGCCCGGCTCGATAGTGTATGTGCCTTTGACAGAAACACTTACCGCAGCGTTTGCGGACAAACAGAAAGGAACAAGCGACAGTATCATTACCGCCGTAAGTATGATTGATAATGTCTTTTTCATAACATTACTCCTTATATAATATTTCATGAATATATTATCACTAATAGAGAAAAATGTCAACGACCCGAGAACAAAAAGCCAAAAGTCAGTTTTTGTCTTTGGATTGATACGAGTTCAACATTTTCTTTTTCGATAAAAAACTGCTTTGCCGTAAAAGCAAAGCAGTTTTCGGATTTATAATTTATTTTCAAATAGCATACGTTCCTAAAACGATACGTTTGATGAGAACGTAGTCGGTTGCATCAACGTCGCCGTCTTTGTCGATGTCCGCAACCTTTGTTTGTTCTTCAGAAAGCGCATAAGTTTTCAGAACCGCACGTTTAACGAGAACGTAGTCGGCAGCATCGACATCACCGTCGCCGTCGATATTGCCGAGAGCGGATGTCGCATCGGTCATTTTGCAACCCCAATGTACCATTGGATATGTATGAGTTTGCGTTTCTTCTTCCCAACCTATCGTATGCCAAAATTCACTCCAACCGTCAGGCTTGGACTCTGCCTCGCAATATATATCAGTCAAATCGTCGCAAAAGTAAAATACGCGACTTTCTATAAGCGTAACCGAATCGGGAATAAATATCTCGGTCAAAGCGGTATTATAAAAAGCATAACTGCCAATACTTGTAACCGAATCGGGAACTTCTATGTCTGTCAGAGCGGAACAGTCTGCAAATGCCCAAACTCCTATGCTTGTAACCGAATCAGGTATTTCTATATTTGTCAAAGCGGAACAGTCTGCAAATGCATAACCGTCTATATTTGTAACCGAATCGGGAATCTCTACACTTTCAAAATTTGTACACTGTTGGAATGTGCCATAACTAATACTTGTAATCGAATCGGGTATTTCTACATCGGTTAAAGATGAACAGCAGTAAAATGCAAATCTGTCTATACTTGTAACCGAAGTGGGTATTTCTATGCTTGTTAATGCGGTACAATTAGCAAATGCGCCTTCGCCTATATTTGTAATTGAATCGCCGAGCTCTACTTTCGTCAGTTCGGAACAATTACCAAATGCATAAGATGTTATAGTCTTTGCATCCTCATGAACAGTACACGATGTAATATCTGTTGACACGACACCAACCAACGCCACGTAAGGATTGTTTGCGTTTCCGAGATATTTAGCACCACCGTATTCGTTGTATTGTAAACGGTCACAATTGTGGAATGCATCACTTCCTATGCGTGTAATCGAATCCGGAATAGATATGCTTGTTATCATGCTTCCTACGTTAAATCCGTTATGAAACGCATAACCATCTATCTCTTTTACAGGCAAACCGTTAAATTCTGCAGGGACTACAACATCAAGTTTTCCGTCATAGTCTGTAACAATGTAGTAGGTTCCATCTTCGCTAAGAGTATATTCAAAACCGTGCGAATCAGAAACTGTTTCAGCCGAAGCCGCAAAAAGCGCAGTAGGAACGAGCGACAGCGCAAAAATTGCTGCAAATAAGATAACCAAGTACTTTTTCATACAATTCTCCCTTTCTGTTTGTTGTGTTATAAATTATAACATATGTTTATGCCGCTTGTCAAGGTATAATAATTATACAGAGGTGAATATTTTGAAAGAAAAACTAATTATAAATAAAAAATCAATGAAGGGCGAAGACGGTTACAAGGTTTTTTCGATACGAATCAAAGATGAAACCACTAATAATTTAGACCTGCTTTCAAAAGAAACCAACCGTTCGCGTAATGAACTTATAAATATCCTTTTGGACTACGCAATTAAAAATTGCGAGGTAGAATAAAAAGTACTTAGAACTATCACGGTTCGGGTGCTTTTTGTATATATCGTATTCAATCATTCAATAATTCTTGAAGTTTGATTTGGCAAGGCAGATATATTAATCTGCGTATGAATTTTGATTTTTGCTGATGAATACGGGTTATACGCACATTTTCCATCAGAGCTACTTCCTCATCGGAATGTATTATACCGTCTTCCAAACCCAACAACAATTTTATACGCTTTGATTCGGACGGTGACATGGTAGATAAAATGTAATTAACACCATACGGCAAAACCGTTTTCCTTAACCATGCGATATGCTCGTCTTTATCTGCGATTTCTTTGTGAATCTCATCAAATCCGCATTTTGCACAGGTTTTCTCCAAATCGAATATTTCTTGACCACAAACCGGGCAATGCATCTTATCACTCCTCCGCACCGATTACTTATTCAATTATACCATAAAAAGAGGTTTTTCGCAACATTATATCGGAATTCTTCTACCTACCCGTTCGATTCACCATTCTCTACGCGTCTTCGAAAACAAAAGCAAAAACGCCCACTCGGGCGTTTTTCTTTTGTTGGTGGAGCCGAAGTACCTATGACCATAAACACAATTACAAGAGAGTTGCTTAATAATGCCTATAATCCGCGACTTTGCAATGTTTCTGAACAATCAAAGAAACTAATGAAAACAACTGTTTTTGCTGTTTAAGACAAACACCCTATGACCGTAAAAAGTCATAGGGTGTTTTTACGCTTTAAAATAAGCGAGCCTCGATTTCTCGGGGCTCGCCGTTAAATCAAAATTCCGCCGTTTTTATAATTGCGCCTACATATATTTAATGCAAGAATAATTGTATTGTATTCAATTAGAATTTAAAAATCAAGTAAAAAATCAAGCTTGGTTCCGAGGCGCAAAAGTGTTCTGTTCTTAATGAACTGACCGACGAATTGGAATTGGCTTACTTGCTTTTACACTTTTTATAGTAAAGCAAAATTGTAAATACCAATGATGTTATCAGTCCAAGAATAAGTACCCAATTGATTTTAATTACAAAGAAAGATAGCATCAAATTAGAAAACCCATGGAATATACAACAGAAAAAAATGCTTTTTGTTTTCTTATGGATTGTCGCAAGCCAAAAACTCAAAATCAAACCGTAAATTACATAAAGTATGAAATTCATATTCTGTTGTGAAGCACCAACCACAAACCATAAAGGAACATGCCAAAGCATCCACACGCATCCAGTAATTAGGGTTGCAATGGGAAATGAAAATCTCTTTTCAAGTTGGGGTTGCATAATGCCACGCCAACCCAATTCCTCATTACCACCGCCAAGAATTGTTGCTGAAATCATAACAATTGGCGTTACAAACCACGGAATTGCAGGATTTGTTTCCATCGAAGCAAGACCTATAATCAATCCTTGCATTAAACAAAACAACAATAAATACCACACCGAATTTTTCTCGTAAGAGAAAATAAATTCAAGTGCTGCCCTTACTGATTTGTTTGGTAATACCATGATTGCAGCTATAGTAGGTCCAAATCCACCAATTACATGAATCAATGTATAAATACCTTGTGATGAATCGATGATATTTTTGTTTGTTAGTAGAGCTAATCCCCACCAACATATCCATGTGATTGCAAAAGTTATACTTATGTATTTAAGGACTTTCTTTTTGTCCATATACTTGTCTCCAAATTCCTAACAGTCTCTTCGACCTATTCAAGTTTATCGAACTAATTACATTATAGCACAAATTATTATATAATTCAACGTTTGCGGAGCAAAGCTACAATTTCTCTTATCTATTCTCTTTTATCTTTTCACTGGAAACGACAATTTTAGAGAAGAGAGAATAACGAAGAGATAAAAGCGAAAAAACAAAAAGAAACGACAATCTTCTGTCGAAAATTGTCG
>JAZRUB010000106.1:0-15770 GCA_045652305.1 Eubacteriales bacterium | reverse complement strand
TTCCGAAAATCATCGGAAAGCCTTTTTTGTTTATAAATACGTATCAAATTTATATCAAATACAATGAAAAATCAAAAAGCACGAAGTGCTTACCGCACCTCTTCACTTTTCACTCTTCACTCTTCACTTATAAATACATATCTTCGTTCACGTTGAAAGCATACACCTCAACAGCGTCAGACTCATTCTCGCCAAGACTTACTATGTACTCCCCTGCTTTTAGGAGGGTATAATTTTCGGTCTTATAAGCAATATCGCTGTCGGTAAATTTAATACTCACCGTACAACTTCCGCCCGAAGCGAGGGATTCGCTGTCAGCAGACGCGATAAGACGTAAATTTTCGTCTGAAATAATATTTTTAACGTAACAGTTTACGGTGCAACTGCCGTCAATTTCGCCGATGTTGCTGACCACCGCACGAACGTGAATGTTAGAGTCAATGCGGTGAAAATCTATAAAAAATATGCCAAATTCTGCTTTCTTTTCCATAATACACCTTTTATTTCAATTTTACCTTTTTTAGAAGCAATGAGTTAGTTACAACACAAACCGACGAGAACGCCATTGCCGTTCCTGCGATTATCGGTGACAACAACCCTAAAGCCGCTATCGGTATGCCGATAATATTGTAAAAGAACGCCCAGAACAGATTTTGCTTTATCTTGCGCATCGTCGCACGTGAAAGCGAAATAGCATCGCAAACCGCGGAAATACCGCCACCGATAAGAACGATATCGCCCGATTCGATAGCAATGTCGGTGCCGCAACCAATCGCAAACCCAACGTCAGAAAGCGTAAGCGCGACAGCATCGTTTATGCCGTCACCCACCATGCCGACAACGCCGTATTTATCTTTAAGTTCTTTTACAATCTCCGCCTTGCCGTCGGGCAATACGTTTGCAGTATATCCGTCTGTGCCGATTTCACGGCTTACAAACTCTGCAACCGATTCGTTGTCGCCCGTAACGAGCTTTGTGTGTATTCCGAGTGATTTAAGTTTAGTTACCGATAGACGCGAATCTTCTCTTATCCTGTCGGAAACCGATATACAGAGTACCGCCTTTTTGTCAATCGCAACGATGGAAATACTGTTTTGATTTGACGACATTTTATCAACGTCAAGCTTGATTTGGCAAACTTCCTCTATCCAAGACGGCTTTCCGACAAGTACGTTTTTGCCGTTCACCATAGCTTTGATACCCAAACCCGTAACCGATTCAAAATCGGTACATTCCAGCAGTTCGCCCTTGTATTCATGAGCGATTGCCAACCCAATCGGGTGTTCGGAACGCATTTCGGCAGACGAGGCATACCTAAGCGCGTCGATTGACGATTCGTCAAGCACCTTTATGTCGGTCACTCTCGGTTTACCCTCGGTAACCGTACCCGTTTTGTCAAGCATCAATGCCTTTATTTTACACGCGTGTTCAAGCGCATCGGCGTTCTTTATAAGAATACCCATAGAAGCGCCTCTGCCAATCCCCACCATCAACGCGGTAGGAGTAGCAAGTCCAAGCGAGCAAGGACAGGCAATAACCAATACCGAAACTGCGCTGTCAAGCGCATACGAAATATCTTTTAATGCAAAATAACTAACCGCAAACGCCAAAACCGCAATAACCGTAACGGTAGGCACGAATATCGCCGACACCTTGTCGGCTGTGTTTTGTATGTGCGCCTTTGACGACTGCGCGTCCTCGACAAGACGTATTATGTTCGACAATACCGTATCGTTGCCTACGCTTGTTGCCTGAAATCTAAATGCGTTTTTACCGTTTAACGTACCGCCAAAGACTTTGTCCCCGACGTTTTTACTCACAGGCATACTCTCGCCCGTAAGCATAGATTCGTCTATATGCGCTCTGCCGTCGATAATCACGCCGTCGGCAGAAACCGTTTCACCGGGGTGAACGATTATAATATCGCCAACTAAAATTTGCGAAACCTTAACCGTTTCTTCCGCACCGTTTCGTATCACCGTCGCGGTTTTCGGCGTGAGGTCGATAAGCTTTTCTATCGCGTCGCCCGTTTTTGCACGTGCGCGTGATTCGAGCATCTTGCCTAATAAAACAAGCGTAATTATCATCGCCGAGCTTTCGAAATAAAAGACGTCACCGCCCGAAAGCAAGCTGTACACGCTGTATATATACGATGCGCTCGTGCCCAAAGCAACAAGCAAATCCATGTTGGGGCTTTTGTTTATAATCGAGTGAAACGCACCCTTATAAAAACGAAATCCCACAACAAGCTGTATCGGCGTTGCAAACGCAAACTGAAACCAACCGTTATGCAGTAAATGAAGTCCATGCACGTTCGGCAAAAACATCATCGCCATCATAACGAAGAACGGAAGCGACAGCACAGCCGAAACGCAAAACATAATAAGCGTCAAGGCAAACTCGCGCTTCCTTGCGCTTTTGGCATCCTCGATAACCTCGTACCCTGCCTTTTTTATCGCCTTTTCAAGCGTTTTTAAGGCGGTGAGCGAATCGTCGTATTCTACCTCTGCTCTGCCGTTGGCATAAGAAACGGTTGCCGAAATAACGCCGTTTTGTTGCAAAAGTGCGTTTTCTACCGCGCTCGAACAGCGCACGCACGACATTCCGCCGACCTTTATCAGAACACTTTTATTCATTTTACTTCGGCTTTAAATCCGATAGCGTTTACCGCATCGGCAAGCTCTCTTAACGTAACCTTGCTTTCAACGTAAACAACGCTGACTTCGCCCGAAGCTAAATCAGCTTCGGCTTTTTTTACGCCTTTAACCGCCTTGAGTGCAGATTCAACCCTTGCTTTGCAATGGTTGCAATGCATTCCCTCTACCGAAAGAACGCCCATCTTGCTTTTTTCAAATAACATAACTTTTATTCCTCTTCAGTTTTATCGGAATGACATTTGTCGGAAAGTGCGCAGCCGTCACATCCGCAACCGCAACCCGATTTACCCGATTTTTTGTCTTTGATAATCTTATGCAATGCCACTCCGAACGACAATAGTAAAATCGACGAAATCAAAATAGTTGCAAAATTTTCAATAAACCAAATAAACATAAACTTTAACTCCTTTTGCTTGGTTTCCGTATAAGCATATAAATCAAGAAAACCGAAACCAAAACTGCACTTATAAATCCGTAAATATTCATATTTCCGCCCAAAGCCGTGCCGAACTGATAAATCAGAAGCGAAACGGCATAGGCAAATACACATTGATATGTAATAGCGAAAGCGGTCCATTTAGCCGAATTCATCTCGCGCTTGATTGCGCCCATCGCCGCAAAACAAGGTGCGCAAAGCAAGTTGAACGCAAGGAATGAATACCCGGATAGCGCCCCCATGCCCTCGAAATCGAGCACGCCGAACACCGCAACAACCTCTTCCTTTGCCAACAGCCCCATAAGCGTAGCAACAGCAGCGGTAGTACCGCCAAAGCCAAGCGGTTTAAACAACCAAGCAATCGCACCGCCGATTATGTCGAGCAAGCTCTTTCCGCCGTCGGGTACTTCGGTAAAGAAAGTAAAGGTTCCGTTAGCATCGATGCCGAAACACGAACCCGTCCAAATCAATACCGCCGAAAGCAGTATAACCGTACCTGCGCGTTTGATAAACGACCAACCGCGTTCCCACGTCGAGTGGAAAAGCGTATTAAACGTAGGCATGTGATATGCGGGAAGCTCCATTACGAACGGCGCAACGTCGCCTACGAACATCTTTGTCTTTTTAAGAATAATACCCGAAATGAGTATCGCCGCTATCCCCAAGAAATATGCACTGGGCGCAACCCACCAAGCGCCGTCAAACAGCACCGACGCGATTAATGCGACAATCGGCAATTTAGCGCTGCAAGGGATAAACGTGGTGGTGATGACCGTCATACGTCTGTCGCTTTCGTTTTCGATTGTGCGCGAAGCCATAATACCGGGTACACCGCAACCGGTTCCGATAAGAATGGGAATAAAGGATTTACCCGAAAGCCCGAACCTGCGGAACACTCTGTCCATAACGAAAGCGATACGCGACATATAGCCACAGCTTTCAAGAAACGCAAGGAAAATAAACAAAACGAACATCTGAGGCACAAACCCCAAAACCGAGCCTACACCGCCGACAATACCGTCTTGTATAAGCGAATAAAGCCAAGGCGCGATGATTATTTCGCCGTCGTCACCCGTAAGCAGATTGTCAATCATAACGGGTACGCCAATAACCCACGTGCCGTAATCGGCAGGATTCGGTGCGCCCTCAAAAACAGGTTCGACAATTTTCGATATATCATATCCCGAATCGGTAAGGTTTTCTCCGTAAGATAAATAGGCTTCCTCAAATGCGCCGTAATCGGCTTCATCAAATGCAGTTTTTATCTCATACGCACCCAAAACATCGGCATTTTGAGCATCATTAATTATATCACCAAGTTCGGCATTTGTAAATATCATCTTATCGCCGTAGGATTCAAGGGCATTTTCGTATTCGCCCTTGCCCGAAAGATGCCAACCGTCACCGAAAAGTCCGTCGTTTGCCCAATCGGTCACCCACGCGCCAACCGTCGTAACCGAAATATAATAAACCAAAAACATAATCAAGGCAAAAATCGGCAACGCAAGTATTCGGTTGGTGACAACCCTGTCGATTTTGTCCGAAACAGTAAGCTTACCTTCGTTCTTGCGCTTGTAGCATTTCGTAATCAACTGCGAAATATAGTTGTATCGCTCGTTGATTATTATGCTGTCTGCCTCGTCGTCAAGCTCGTATTCGGTAGCCTTTATGTCCTCTTCGATATGCTCCATAGTTTCGGCAGGGAGAGATAACGACTTAAGCACCATCTCGTCGCGCTCGAAAATCTTTATCGCGTACCATCGTTGCTGTTCGGGGGGCATACCGTGTACCGCCGCCTCCTCGATGTGCGCAAGCGCGTGTTCAACCGCGCCCGAATAGCAATGAAGCGGAACGTTTGCCTTGTGCGAGTTTGCCGCCTCAATCGCCACTTCGACCGCCTCGTCGATACCCTCGCCCTTTAACGCCGAGATAACGACCACCTTACAGCCGATAGCGCGTGAAAGTATATCTAAATTTATAGTGTCGCCGTTTTTGTTGACGACGTCCATCATGTTAATAGCAACAACGACGGGAATACCAAGCTCGATAAGCTGTGTGGTAAGATATAAATTACGTTCAAGGTTAGTTCCGTCTACAATATTAAGTATCGCATCGGGTCGCTCGTTTACGAGATAATTCCTCGCAACGACCTCCTCAAGCGTGTAAGGCGAAAGCGAGTAAACACCCGGCAAGTCGGTAATAATAACCCCCTCGCGCTTTTTGAGTTTGCCCTCTTTCTTCTCAACAGTAACCCCCGGCCAGTTTCCTACAAACTGATTTGAACCGGTAAGCGCGTTATATAACGTCGTTTTACCGCTGTTCGGGTTACCTGCAAGTGCAATCCTTATATCCATTCGCTACTTTTTTCCTTTCGATATCTGCCAAGTTAGCCTATGCTAACCAATAAACATAAAAAACACAGAGAGTGCCTCTCTTTATTAAAATACAATTATTCAATCTCAATAAGCTCGGTGTCCGATTTGCGTAAAGACAGCTCGTATCCGCGCAATCTCACTTCAATCGGGTCGCCAAGCGGTGCCGCCTTGCGCAGATAAATCTCCACACCCTTGGTAATGCCCATGTCCATGATTCTGCGCTTGAGCGCACCCTCGCCGTGAACACGTACAACCTTTACGGTATCGCCTATTTTTGCATCGCGCATTGTCTTCATAAAGCACCTCCAAGTTAGCCATTGCTAACCGCATTTTTATAATACGCCGACAGTAGTGATTTGTCAACGTTTTTTTGTCGAATTTTCGCATTTCAGCGTAACGATTATAATAATAACAAACCCAAAAGCCATTCTTTGTGCATCTTGACTAAACAAAAGCTTCTAAGTTGTTTTAAAAAGTTGATTGACGAAAGCAAGGTGAGCGTTTATAATGTATTATGTATAAATATTTAGGAGGTAATTTATGAAAAAATTACTTTTAAACCTCATGGCGTTGTTATTAATCGCCTCAACCCTTTGCACGGTAATTCCCCTTTCGGCATCGGCAGAGGAAGAATTTGATAACGTGTTTGAAATCGAAATCAACGGCTTTGACTGCTCTACCGAACCCGGCCGAGTTAGCGTCTACCCCAACGACAGCGATACCGTTCGTTACGTAAAATCTTACGACTACGGCGCAAACAACCTCAGCGGACGCAGAATTTTCGTGTTTAATGCCGAGGGCCGTCTTCTCGAAATAGGCGACAACTTGCAGGATAACGGACCTCAGTTGGGCGTTAAAATCCCCGCAGGCGGTTTCATGATTGCTTGCAGAACAGGCTCTAAGTTGGATAAATGCTACAAGGTTGTAGCAGAAGATGCAGTATTCTTCAACTCCACCATTAACGTGCTTCGTGAAGCATACGCAACCTACGACGATAAAATCATCACCATAAAATACAATGACCCCGAACCCACCCCCGAAGATGCAACCACCTTCCTCTTCGTAGGTAACAGTTCGACCTATTACAGCGGTACCCCTCTTACCTTCAAGGCTTTGGCAAAGGCTGCAGGTAAGGATATCGAAATCTACTACTCCACTTTCGGCAGTGCATATCTCCACGAGTTTGCAGACCCCAATAACTCAAGAGGTCAAACATTCCGTAAAAGATTGCAAGACAGAGAATACGACTACGTCGTACTTCAAGACGCCGCAAAGTCTACTTACGACACTACCAAAACGCAGGTTGAAAAGCTCCTCCCTCTCATCCAGCAAAACGGCGCAACCGCGTTGCTCTATATGCGCTACTCTTCGGGAGGTTCTGCTCAAGGCATAGCACAAAACGCGAAAAAGCATTACGACAACTATGCAACCATCGCAAAGGACTTCTCGCTCACCTGCGCTCCCTCGGCTGAAGCGTTCATCTTTTCCGCTTCGCAGTACCCCGACATTAATCTTTATGCAGACGATGGCGGACACCATTCCAAAGAGGGCGCTTACCTCATCGCTTGTACCTGGCTTTACTCCTACCTCGGCATCAACCCCGTAGGCAATACCTACACCGCAAATCTTCCCGAAGATACGGCTAAAAAATTGCAGGAATGTGCATTGAAGGCTTGCGAAGAAGGTTATTTCGAAAGAGAAAATAACGACATCTTCACCAATCCCAAAGTAAACGGTTCCGAAGAAGATAATGACGAAAGCGATGCTTCTTCCGAAAGTGAAGCTACCTCTTCCGAAGCTACCTCTTCCGAAGCTGTAAGCGAAACTGCTTCTACCCAAAGCACAACCGAAAGCACAGACAACACAGGAGAACCCGAAAACAAATCAATGACTTGGCTTTACTGGGTAATCGGCGGTGTCGTTCTTGTCGGCGGTATCGTTGCAGTTGCGCTCATTTCCAAAAAGAAATAAGGGTTTTTTATGAATAAAAAAAGATTTACAGCATTGTTACTTGCCTCAATGATGTTATTAACAGGAATGCCCATATTCGCATCCGCCGCACCGAACTACTGGGGATATGATTCTTACGACACTATTCAAAACCCCGGTGTTGAAGACATAACCTCCTACCCCACAACCGTCAAAAAAGTAAGTGCGACCGAATATGCCATGTCCTGCACAACAAAAGCAGGTGTAGTCACCATCACCTTGAAAGAAAGGGCATGGGGAATGTTCAACCTCGCTTCATGGACCATGGTTGACACAAACGGCAAAAACGTCACCTTCCACTCTGGTACAACCGACTGGGAATACGTTTACCGTACCAGACCCTCCGCAACGGGTGATATGGTTTATTCAGGCGGCAACCACGGTAACGAAATTCTCGTTTCGCTCGATTTTTATAACGGCGATACCGAACAAAAAATCAATCTTTCAACAGGACAAAGCGCTACCGCAAATAAAATCCACGTAATTGAAAAAAGCAAACTTCTCATTAAACCCGCCACCGGCAGTGACGCTATCGGTTTCAGAGACAAAAATACCGATACTTATAAAGAATCCGAAGTATACGCAACCGTCACCCGTAAATATACTTTTACAGGTCCTCAAGTCAAGCTCAACGTTGACTATAACTACTTAAAAGAAGTTTACTACGACCTTTCATACACCTGTATGTTCCCGATTAGCAAAGAATACGGCCGTTACTGCGATATGTATGATAAATCGGGCAATAAAATCAAGCATATCGAAACATATAAAACAGGTTCTTACAGCGGTACTACCCATAACAAAAACGCCGCAACACGCGCACATATCTACGGCGATGCTGACAAGAGATACCAGTTTAATGTTACCGTAAACACCTTGGCTGACTCGGTTAACAACTTCTCAAACGACTATAAAACTTCGTTTTGGGATATGAACTCCACCACCAACAAGTTGTATTTCTCGAAATTCGAGCAAAACAGTCCCACCAAAGTTGCCGCAGGCTCTCAGCTTCACACCGAAACGGTATGGCAGTTTGTGTTCGATGAAGACGGCGACCCGTCTAATAATATGGAAACAACTCCGAGCACCATTGATAAGAACCTCGCATCAGGCAAGACTTATACCTTGTCCGGTCTTTATCCTTCTTCTTCGAACGCAAGTTATCCCGATGAAAACGGCAAAACCATGACCGACTGCGTCATTGCCCCCAAGATTGCAAAATACGACCACGCAACGTTTGCGGGACTTAATAAAGCTTCGAGCGAATACACCGCAAACGGCTATGCTTCCATAACCGTCGATTTAAATGAAAACTATTCGATGGATAAATTCGTAGCATACGTTGGTTCTTCGCAAAACGGAGCAGCAGGCATAGGTGCCCCCACCGAAGTTTCGGTTTACGTTTCAGATGACAAACAAAGCTGGAGTCTTGCAGGAAAAACAACTCCCGTTGATAACGCCGCAGTAAGTTATATTGCCGCTACCGTATCGCTTGATAAATACGTCACGGGCAGATACGTACAGTTTCGTTTTGTAGGAAGCAAAAACTGGATGTTGTTATCGGAAATCGCAGTATACGAGGCAAATACCTCCAAATTGGGAACTAATATTGTTCTCGGCAAAGAATATTCCGGCACACACAACCGTTCCGAATATTACGCAAACCTCACCGACGGTAAAGCGAAGGATTCAATCTCCTTTGTTCACGACGAATGGTTTGGCTTCTACTATCACACAGGTTTGACCAACGAAGAAAACCTGACCGACAAAAACTCCAACGCACCTAACGGTATCGGTACCGTCGCTTTCGACTTGGACGGCAAATACGACTTGACTCATGTACGTGTAAATACTTTCTTAGGCAACTATTCCGGCATTTCCGCTCCCTACTACATCGCGGTTGAAACCTCTGATAGCGGTACCGATTATAAAGAAGTTGCACGTCAGAGCTTTACAGAAGTTACATCCGACAGCGCTGACGCAAAAAAAGTAAGCTGGATTGAATTCAACCTCAGCGACGTTACGGCAAACTACGTAAGACTTATCATTGATACACGCAACACCCAAACATTCATTAATGAAATCGAGGTTTACGGTGTTGCAGCAAAAGCTGACGAACCCGAATCGAGCGAACCCGAAACGAGCGAACCCGAAACGAGTGAGCCCGAAACGAGTGAGCCCGAAACGAGCGAAGATGACACCTCGGCCGATGTACCCGGAACTGCCGTGGATAATCCTACCGGCACTAACGTTGCTCTTAACAAGCCTTACACCGGCGGCGACGTTGCTATCGCTCATCCCACATTCTCTGCAAACCTTACCGACGGTAAGAAGAGCAATGTAGGCGCTTACGACTCTTCTTGGTTCGGCTTCTGGTACAACAAGGACGCTACCGTTCCCAGCAACAACTGTCCCGACGGTGTCGGCACTGTCGTTATTGACCTCGGCGAAATTACTGACAATCTTAACGCTGTCAGAGTACACATGTGGGGCTGCAACGCTTCTGGTATCATGGCTCCTGAAAGCATCGTTGCTTACGTTTCCGAAGATGGTACCGACTACACTGAACTCGGTTCCCTCGTCCTTCCTGAAGGCGACGACCCCGCTTGGGCTTCTCTCGCTCTTGACGACGTTTCTGCTCAATATGTAAAACTTGTCTTCAAAGTTGCAGGCACTTGGACATTCATCAACGAAATCGAAATTTATGCAGATGACGAAACCCCCGAAACGAGTGAACCCGAAACAAGCGAACCCGAAACGAGCGAACCCGAAGCTTCTGACGACGAAATCGCCGATATAGATGAAGACGGTGATATCGATGCCGCAGACTACGTACTCGTAAAACGTTCGGTATTAAAGACCTATACCCTTTCCGAAAAGCAAACCAAGGTTGCCGACGTTGACAAGGATAACGACGTTGACGCTACCGACTACGTGCTTGTCAAACGTATTGTTCTCGGCACTTATAAAATCAAATAAGCAATATGCTTTGAAATACCGCATGATTTTACGTCGTGCGGTATTTTTTATTTTTAGTAAGGTTTTCTTATTGACGATAACACAAAAATGTTGTATACTTTTTATAAAATGAATACCAAACGGTGAAGTCAACCGACAATTCATGTTATCATCGTGTTTAAAAAACGTTCGCCGTCGAGGTGTTTATTCAAAAAAACAAGGAGAATTTTATGAAAAACAAGAAACTCGTCGCATTACTGCTCGTTGCAGTTATGCTCTTGTCGGCAATGCCCATATTCGCATCCGCCGCACCTGCTTATTGGGGCAATGCGTCTTATAACACCGTCACAAACGTCGGTGCAAACGAAGTAACCTCATTCCCCACCACCTTGAAAAAGCTTAGCGCTACCGAATACAGCATGTCCTGCAAAACCGAGCAGGGTACGCTTACCAATACCTTTATTGAAAGACCTTGGGGTATGTTCAACCTCGGTTCTTGGAAATTGGTAGACAATAACGGCAAAACACATACCTTCCTTGCCGCTTCTACCGACTGGGAATACGTTTACCGTACCCAAAAGACCGCAACAGGCAGCTACGTTTGGTCGGGCGGTAACCACGGTAACGAAGTTCTCGTTTCGCTTAAATTCTACAACGGCGAAACAGGCCAGGAAATCAGCCTTTCGAACGGTCAAAGCATAACCGTAAACAAGCTTCATATCATCGAAAAGAGTAAGCTCTTGTTCAAGGCAGATACCGACGGTGACGGCTACGGATACCGTTACAAGACCGACTCTTATACTGACAGCGACGTTTACGCAAACGCAACCCGTAAATATACCATCGCAGGTCCTCAGATAAAGCTTAACGTCGATTACGAATACGTAAAAGACACCTATCATCAGCTCTCTTACACTTGTATGTTCCCGATAAACAAAGACTACGGTCTTTACTGCGATATGTATAACCAAGCGGGCAACAAATTAGCAACTATCCAAACCTCGAAATCCACCCAAAACATATTCTACCGTCCCTACTCCGCAACACGTGCGGTTATGTACGGTGACGTCAACTCCAAATACAAGTTCGACGTACACGTAAACACCGTAGTTGACTCGCTTGACAGTTTAAAGAACTATTACAAGACAATGTACTGGAATATGAACCTCGGTACTAACAAGCTTTACTTCTCGAAATACGAAGACGGCACTACCACCAAGGTTGCGGCAGGTACAAAGTTCAATACCGAATGTGCATGGAAGTTCTTTTATGATGCTAATGGTAACGGTCTTGACGACGATAGTTCTTCGGGCAACACCACTACCGATAAGAACCTCGTTTCCGGCAAGGACTTCTTCGGCACACACAACTGGAAGAAATATTTTGCAGACCTCACCGACGGTATTGCGAATAACACCATCACTTTCAACGATACCGACTGGTTCTGCTTCTACTACCACCCCGACTTGACCGAACAGGAAAACATCAGTCAGCAGAACTCCAACGCACTCGGCGGTGTTGGTACTGTCGGTTATGAACTCGACGGAACTTATAAACTCAATAAGGTTCGTGTCAATACCTTCTTGGGCAACTATTCGGGCATAATCGCTCCCGAATCGATTGCGGTTGAAGTTTCGACCGACGGCACAACTTATAACGAAGTCGGCAAAAAAACTTTTGCAAAACCCGCAACAGACAGCAAAACAGTCGGCTGGGTTGAATTCAACCTTAACGATGTTGAAGCAAAATACGTTCGCCTCAAAATCGACCTAAACGGCGTAATGGCGTTTATTAACGAAATCGAGGTTTACGGAAAATCCGCAACCCAAGCGCCTGAGGTTTCCGAGCCCGAAGAAAGCGAACCCGAAGAATCCTACCCCGATATTGATGAATCCAAACTCACTAACGTAGCACTTAACAAAGACTACGAAGCACAAACCTACACAACCTATACAGCAGACCTCACCGACGGCACTGCCGCTACAACGGTTAGCTTTAACTCCAATTGGTTTGCGTTCTACTACAATATGAACGGAACAGGCATTAATGCCCCCAACGGTGTCGGTGAAGTTGTAATCGACCTTGACGGCACCTTTGATATCGCAAAAGTCAAGATTAACGGCGGTCTTTACGACAGCGCAGGCGTAGGCTTGCCTTCTATGGTAAACGTATTCCTCTCCGACGACGGCATCACTTGGGGCAGAGCCACCACTCTTGACCTCCCTGCAAACACCACCGACAGAGCATCCTACACCATCGAAGATACCGTAAGAGGTACCGCTTCGTTTATCAAATTTGAATTCACTCTCAATAAATCCTTTGTGTTCTTTAACGAACTCGAAGTTTACGGCGTAGAGGCACAGCCCGAAACGAGTGAACCTGAAGTTTCTGAACCTGAAGTTTCCGAACCTGAGGTTTCCGAACCTGAAGTTTCCGAACCTGAAGAATCTAAACCCGAAGTTTCCGAACCCGAAGTTTCTGAACCCGAAGTTTCTGAACCTGAGGTTTCCGAACCCGAAACAAGCGACCCTGAAGTTTCCGACGATGAAATCGGCGACATTGATGAAGACGGAGATATCGACGCAGCCGACTACGTTCTCGTAAAACGCGCAGTTTTGAATACTTACGAGCTTACCGAACAACAGAAAGTTGTGGCAGATATCGATGCCGACAGCGACGTCGACGCTACCGACTACGTGCTCGTAAAACGTATCGTTCTCGGCACTTATAAGGCAAAATAAATCATAACGTAATTAAAAACCTGCTTTGTTTCTGCAAGGCAGGTTTTTCTTTTTGGTTAAACCGCTCAAATATTCATTATTTTATTTCAAAGTTCTTATTGACGATTATTGAAAAATGTTGTATACTGAATCTGTAAAAATATTTCACGGAGGAAAAACCATGAGAACACTCAAAAAAACTGTTGCCATGACGCTTCTTTCAGCTTTGCTTATGACAGGTTTTGCTTTTGCAGTACCTTTCTCTGCAAGCGCTTATGACAACAACCCCACCTTTACCATCACTGGTACAAACACCACCCCTCCCGCATATACCCACAGTGGTGTATACCTCTACCCCAACACAGGTAGTTCGGCAAAGACTATTTATTGGAACAACTACAATTTCCGTTATTCTAAGTTGATGATATTCAACTCCGCAGGCAGAATTGTAGAATGTGGCGGCGACCTTTACAGCGACAGCTCGACTATCACTGGCGCGCCTCAGCTTTCTGTAACCATCCCCGCAGGCGGTTTTATGGTTGCATTCGGCCATAACAACACCAATTTGATGAAGGCATACGACGTTGTAATGGAAGGCGCAATGCTTTACAACTCGACCATGTCTGTAATTTACGAATTGTACGGCAGCTACAGCGGCAGCACCCTTACCATTAGATATAACAACCCCAAACCTGCATCTGCCAGCGCAAAGAAATTCCTTTTCGTTGGTAACAGTACCACCTACTTCAACGGCTCGCCTATCAAATTCAAGGCTATGGCAGCTGCTGCAGGTATCGAAGTAGACGTTACCTACTGCACAGTTGGTAGCTCCTTCCTCGAATGGTTCGCTGACGAAACCCACACCGCAGGTAAACAATTCCGTAACCTTTTAAATACCAAAAAGTTTGACTACGTCGTATTCCAGGACGCAGCAAGCGCAAACTATGACAGAACTAAACCCGCAATCGACAAAATGATGCCCTTGGTTAAGGCAAACGGTGCACAAGCATTGCTTTATATGCGTTATTCCGCAGCAAGCACCGTTGACCAAATCAGAACCAATGCAATCAAGCACCACAATAACTACACCAAGATTTCCAGAGATTTAGGCCTTGTTTGTGCACCTATCGCAGACGCATTCGTGCACTATGCAGAAAAGTATCACGACCCCACCACGCTTTACGCGTCTGACGGCGGACACCACTCCAAAGAAGGTTCTTACCTCATCGCTGCTACTTGGCTTTACTCCTACCTCGGTGTAAACCCTGTTGGCAACACCTACACCGCAGACTTGTCTTCTTCCATGGTAAGCAAACTTCAACAGTGCGCTAAAATCGCTGTTGAAGAAGGCTATCCTTACCCCGGACAAGAACCCACCTACGTTGAAAACGGCGTAACCTACAAGAACATCGCACTCGAAAAGAAGTACGACGTTAACGGTAGCGTATACACAGGTTCTTGGACCGACGAAAGCAAAACCAAATACACCGACGGTATAATCGCAATCGACGGTTCCGATACCGCTAACGGTTGCTGGAAGGGCAAAACCGTTGACGTTACTATCAAACTCGAAGAACGTTACGACCTCAAAAATATCCGTGTTGATATGTACGGTAACTCCGGTTGGGGACTTGTTGACCCCGTAAACTTCCAGGTAAAAGTTGCTGTTTCGGATAACGGCACAACCTTCACCGATATCGGTACTGCAACAATCGGCGCAGAAAAGGTTAACGGTGACTGGAAATTCCGTGAATTCAACCTCGTAACAGGCAGAGACGACCTTTCTGCAAGATTTGTTCGCCTTACCTTCTCCAATAAAGGCGACCCCAGCAAGGAAACCAACTTCTTCTGGTTGAGCGAAATCCGCGTATTCGGTAAGAAATCTGCCGACCAAAGCGGTGTTCCTAACGACACCACCCCCGAAAAGAGCGAAAGCCTCGTATTCGGTAAAGAATATACATCGCTCACCGACCCTAACAGAGATACCTTCTTAGATGACGGCAAAGTATTAACAAACGGCGTAAAAGGCGAAATCAACGTAAACCAAAACGGCGTATATGCCGGTTGGAACGCACTCGATGCAACCCAGGGCTTCTCGGTTGAACTTCTCTTCGACCTTGAAAGCGCAAAGAAATCCGACACTTATACCGCGTATATGGCAGGCGGTAACTGGGGCATCGCGCTTCCCAAAGACGTTATTTCTATGGAAGTATATGCTTCCGACAATGCAGACAGCGGTTTTGAACTTGTTGCAGACGCACCTGTTGGCTCTGCCGTACTTACCAACACCGCAAATAACTGGAGCACCTATACAATCACTGCTACTGCAGACGAAGCAATTTCCGCAAGATATGTGAAAGTAGTTCTCACTCACGAACCTGTAGAAAGCCAGGACGGAAAAGCATATATCTGGGTTGACGAAGTAGAAGTGCTTTCTACCATCACCGACGATTCTTCCAACCCCGAAGTTTCCGACCCCGAAGTTTCCGAACCCGAAACTCCCAACGGAAACAACGTAGCACTTAACAAGGACTACGAAGGCGGTAATCCTTCTTCCGCAGGCGGTTACACCGCTGACCTTACCGACGGTGTTGCAAGTACCGCAGAAAAATATGATGCAAACTGGTTTGGTCTT
>JAZRUB010000105.1:0-3155 GCA_045652305.1 Eubacteriales bacterium | reverse complement strand
TACTTGAGGAAAATTGATTGCAATTCGGTTTAACTGCTCCTGTATAATCCTTACGTCATCACCGCTGTCGCCGGTTGACAACGGTGTACCGGGATAGGATTCCTCATTTGTGCGTATATCGTCGGATTCGGTGATTATAATGTCGCCGTAGTAAAATCCGAGTATGTCCTCGCTACTTTGTCCAGATTCTGCTAAAGCAACCGTTCCCCATTGCGAAAGTCCTGCGCAAGTCGTAGTTGTGCCGTTGCAGTAAGAGGCAAAAAGAGGAGCAATGCTGTTGGGACGCACAAGGTATCTGTTAAATATCTCGTCAACGATAACGCTCGTTTCATCAAAAATGTTTCTGCCGTAGACGAATGCCTGGTCGAATGCCGTGGAGTTGGTAATATCAAAATCATACCCTTGACTCCGATACCATTCGGTATAAATTCGGTTGAGCGAGAGCGATATTTGAGCGATAATATTTGCTTCGAGCGATTCTCGCGGCCAAGTGGGATATATTTCACTGCTTGCTACATTTTTTATGTAGTCGATAAACGAAACCGATACGTTCGGCGCACTTTCGTCAGGCGCACCGAGATGAACCGTTATCGTTTCGGGAATGTATACCCCTGTTCCTATGTTTACCGTAGGTATGGCATTGTTGCCGTTAGGCATATTATTGGGTAAATTCGGTATAGGCGGTGACTCCTGACCGGACGCGCTCGGGGATGCGCGGAGTATGTGTTCGGGGATTCGTATAATGATGATTTCTGCCGATTCGGGTGACGAAATGCCTTCAGGCAGAGGAATGAGGTCAACGGGAAGTTGAGTTGTTTCGCCTTCGAACATCTGTATACCGTCGATTTCCATGCGGTAATTGCCCTCGACACGTATCAAAACATTGTATATCGAATAGGGTCTTTCGGCATCTTCGTCGCTGTTAAGCGAGGCGCTTTTCGGGGGAGTTTCAAGCGTTGCGGTACGGCTTAAACCGCTGCTTGCGGCGGTAAGGAATTCATAAAATACGGTTTCGCCGATTTCGTTTGTTACGGTAATCGAACCGTTGTTTATCGGGAGTGCCCCCGAAGCGGTACGTAAAACAAAAACAATATTGCCTGTCGGCATCTGCATCACCCTTTATTGAAATTTCATTACATTATATGCAGACAAAATAAAACAGCGTACGGTTTTCAAAATAAACCGTACGCTATTTTCTTATAAATATTCTTTTATAATTTTCCATTCGGCAACAAGTCGCTCGAGAGTAAAAGCGGCGTTTGCGGGACTTGTTGACGGAAGATATATAGACGGTATCCGTACACGCGGACAGATGTTTTTTTCGTAAAGCTCATGCGCTTTCTTGCCGTTGGTGAAAATGGCTTTTATATCGGCTGTTTCGAGTATAGGTGTTATATCGTTTACCGCTTCTTCGGTAATAGAACTGTCCGAACTTCCGTTGATTACGCAGGAGCCGATAACGTCCCAGACGGCGATATTGTTTGACAAAAGCATAAATTTCTTTTCGGATATGTCTTTTGGTGTTTCGCAATCGAGTATTGCCGAGAGGACTTTCCAAAAGCGGTTTTGTTTATGACCGTAAAAAAACATACTTTCGCGTGATTTTACCGACGGGAAACTGCCTAATATAAGAACTTTTGAATTTTTATCATAAAGGGGAGGGATGGGGTGCGTTATTTTCATAATCCTAACCCGTTAAGCATTTTATCGACGTCTTTTGAGTTTTTATTTCCCGAAAGCTCGTTTTTTGCCGATTTTCTTACGTCTTTATCAAGGAGTGAAAACCAACGCTTGACCTGATAAAAGGGGATAAGTATGGGATATTTGTCTATTTTGGGATATACAAGTCTTAATCTGTTCTTTGGCATAAATATGCGGTTTAACAGATATTTAAAAGAGTTTCCGTTTTTATGTTTGCCCGTCGCACCTAAATTTTCACGTGTGCCGTAGACTCCGCCCGAGAGGATAAATTGTTCCATCGTTTCGGTTAATTCGGTGTGTTCGCAACCGTCAAACCACACGTTGCAAAGCGATTTTACACCGTTATAAAAATCAACGCTTTCTGTTTCTTCAAGCAAGGCTATGACTTGATTTTCGCACTTGTCCCAATAAGGTTTATACAACCAAAGGTCTATAAACGGACGTACACCGCAACCGCCCTCGACAAAATGGAGTTGCATGTGCGCTACGTGATAGGCAATGAAAAATTCGTCTTTTAGCTTAAATATGTGTCCGCTTTCGGAATAGGCAAAATCCCAAACACGTTCTAAAACACGGTCGAGTTTTTCGTCATTGCAGGTTATTGCAAAATGCAGTTCGAGGTTCATACCGCTTTTTGAAATAAGCGAACAGTCCCTCTCGCCATCGGTGTCAACGCTAAAAGATAACTTTTCGGTAATAAGCGATATTGCGGTATTTCGGTGTTGCGGTTTGATGAGAATATCAATATCCGAGCTGGTACGCATCCAAGATTCGGGATAAAGTTTTTTCATCACCGCGCCTTTAAGAGGGATATAGTCGATATGCGCTTCTTCAAGAAGGTTGCAAACTTTTTCTTCGGCAAAATCAAGTTGTTCTCGGCGGTAAACCGCAAGAAACTTTTGTTTCGAAAAACATTTTCCGATAGGTGAGTTTGCGAGAAAACCACGTTTTTCCAAAGCAGAGGCAAGTATGTGTGCCAAATCGTGTTTTTTGGATAGGTTGTACAGAACGTTGATTTCTTCTTCGGACAAATTTTGGGGCAGATTAGCGTCACTGCCGAATACTTCCGAATTGATAAACTCAAAAAACAATTTGGTCATCTTATTCACTTTGCCTCCTTTTTTATTATTTTGCAGTAAGAAGTGCTTTGTCTTGTTGGAGTTTGAAAAGCTCGTAATATTTTCCTTTTTTCTCCAATAGCTCGGCGTGAGTGCCCGATTCGATTATCTCTCCGTGAGAAAGATATATTATTCTGTCGGCATTGCGTATAGTTGACAGTCGGTGAGCAACTATAAGCAATGTACCGATGTTCATGAGTTTTTCCAAAGAATCCTGTATCAACACTTCGGTTTCGGTGTCGATGTTTGCCGTCGCCTCGTCAAGAATCATAATTTCGGGTTTATGTATTATCGTTCTCGCAAAGGAAATAAGCTGTCTTTGACCTGCCGAAAAAT
>JAZRUB010000104.1:0-2529 GCA_045652305.1 Eubacteriales bacterium | reverse complement strand
ACCGCTTGGCCTCCGACTTATCTTTGTCGCAGTCGTCAAGGGTACATTTCATAATTTCAAAACCCTCGTCTATGGTTGCGCCCATTTTGCAGTTGTTTTCAACTTCTATTCCGTTTTCTTTAAGCATTTCATAACGGTATCCAAACAGTTTGTATCTGTTTAACTGCTCGTTAAACATAACACCCTTTAAAATCGAATCACCGTAAATTTTTATTTTTTTCAATTTGAGTCATCCTTCCCGATGTTCGTGTGTGAAAACAGTTTTTCGTAACAAACGAAAAACTCGAGCAAATGTACACGTTTATGATACCCAATGATACTCAAAAAGTCCACCTACAGCTATCTAAAACAACCCGACTGTGAGGGTTCGGCTCAGTAGAGTGATTTTTCTACTGCTCTACCGACAGTAGAAAAGTTAGTGTTTTCAATGGTTTTAGGGTCTTGACAAGTGGCAATGTGTGTGGTATTCTTAAAAAAGAAGGAGGCGGGCTCGATGGAAGATTACAAACGTATAATTGCAAATAATATCACCGAACTTCGAAAAGCGGTTCCGCTTACTCAGGCAGAACTCGCACAAAAATTGAATTATTCCGATAAAGCCGTTTCAAAATGGGAAAGAGGAGAGTCAATCCCCGACGTGGCGGTGCTTAAACAGATAGCAGACCTTTTCGGTGTTACGGTCGACTATCTGCTCGAAGAGGTTCATCCTCTAAAAGCAACTATGCAAAGTGTACCCAGACAGTTGAAGAAGAATCGTATGCTTATAACAGGGCTTTCCTGTATGCTCGTGCTTCTTATTGCCACCTCGGTTTTTGTTATAATCGGTTTGTCGGCAAACGTAAACCGTCTTTGGTTAGCTTTCGTTTACTGTGTGCCGATTTGCTCGATATTATTAATTATTTTTAACTCGATATGGGGAAAGACGAAGCTGAATTTCGTTTTCATCTCGCTTTTGGTGTGGGGATTGCTCGCGAGCGTTTATCTTACCATCGGAGACTATTCAAAATGGCTAATTTTTGTAATCGGCATACCCGGACAGGTTATAATTTTGATGTGGTCGGGTATAAAGGCAAGAATATTTAAAAAGGAAAAGAAAAAAGACTAACAAAAAAGCTTTCGGATTTAACCGAAAGCTTTTTGCTTTATAAACCAAATCTCATTTTATAAGACGTGAGGGTGTTTTGCATAAGGATTGCGATTGTCATCGGGCCTACACCGCCGGGAACGGGGGTGATGTAGGATGCTTTTTCGGCACATGCGTCAAAATCGATATCTCCGACGAGTTTGTCACCGACACGGTTGATACCTACGTCAATCAAAACCGCGCCTTCTTTTACCATATCGCCGGTTATCATCTTGGGTCTGCCTACTGCGGCAACGAGAATATCGGCATTTTTGGTGAAAGATGCAAGGTCTTTGGTACGCGAGTGACATATCGTAACCGTTCCGTTTTCGGCAAGCAAAAGTGCGCCCATGGGTTTGCCGACAATGTTACTTCTGCCCACAACAACACAGTTTTTGCCCGAAACTTCAACACCCGATTCGTGAATCAAGCGCATAACACCTGCAGGTGTGCAGGGTTGGAAACGGGGCGAGCCTGTGAAAAGCTTACCTACGTTGTAGGCATGGAATGCGTCAACGTCTTTGTCGGGGCTGATTGCCTCGATAACTCTGTCGGGGTCGATTTGCTTCGGCACGGGCATCTGCACGAGTATTCCGTCAACCGTTTCGTCCTTGTTAAGAAAATCTATAAGTTCCAATAACTTTTCTTCGGTTTCGTCTGCCGAGAGCAGATATTCAAGGCTTGTGATGCCAACCGCTTCGCACGCCTTCTTTTTGTTGCGTACGTAAACCGCGCTTGCAGGGTCGTCACCGACGAGTATAACCGCCAAACAGGGTGCACGTCTGCCGTCTGCGGTAAGTGCTTTTATTTCGTTGGCAGTTTCGGCTTTGCATTTTGCCGATATAGCTTTTCCGTCAATAATATTCATTAATTATTCCTCCGTGTCAGGCTCTGTTTCGATTTCGTTTACGTCGCCGTCGAGCATATCTTGCTCGGCAAGTGTTTCTTCGTCGTAGTCATCTATTTCTTCGGTTTCGTCTGCGGAAACGGTTTCTTCGCTTTCATCCACTTCTTCGGCTTCATTGGTTTTCAAAGCGTCGTCCTCGTTGCTAAGCGCGACTTTTACTGCTTCATACGCCGATTTATATTCGCTCATTTCGAGCTTTTCTTCTTTATAGCGTCTGTAAAGAGTGATTTCACCGATAATCGCCGCAATAACACAAACGATACCCACAAATACCGAGAATTTAATCGGGCCGAAAAGATAAAGGCTGTCTGCACGAAGAGTTTCGATGTATGCTCTACCAAGACCGTACCAACCGAGGTATGCAAAGAAAACTTGTCCGTTGAACTTCTTTTTACGGTAGATAAAGATAAGTATGATAGCAAGACCTAACAGATTCCAAATAGATTCATATAGGAAAGTAGGGTGTACTGACGTAACACCGTCAGGGTTTAGTTGTCCG
>JAZRUB010000103.1:0-2726 GCA_045652305.1 Eubacteriales bacterium | reverse complement strand
ATACGTTTGCGCCCGAAAGTACGCAAGAAAGCGCATTTTCAGCCGACACACCGCCGTCAACGCTTATTTCGTAATCGAGGTCGTGCGCTTCGGCATAGTCACGCAATTCTCGGCATTTCGGCAACATATCTGCCATAAATTTCTGTCCGCCAAAGCCCGGTTCGACCGTCATGACAAGCACAAGGTCGCAAAGATGCAGGTAGGGGATAATGCTTGATACCTCGGTTCTCGGTTTAATAGAAAGACCTGCTTTCTTTCCGCAAGCGCGGATTTTTTTTAGTGCCGATTCAACGTCGGGAGTGGATTCAACATGAATAGTGATAATATCGGCACCCGACAAAGCAAAATCCTCTATGTATCTAATCGGGTCGGTTATCATTAAATGTACGTCAAGCACTAAATCGGTGCATTTGCGAAGCGATTTCACAACAGGCTGACCGAACGAAATATTCGGCACGAAGATGCCGTCCATTACGTCGAGGTGGAGGTATTCGGCACCGCCTTTTTTCGCTTCCTCTATCTGTATACCCGCATTTGCAAAATCACAGGACAAGGCAGAGGGGGAGAGTTTAATTCTTTTCATATTTTATCCTTTCCGTATGTGCTTTTCGACACTGTTATACATATTATGATAGTAAGATTCGGCAACACAAAAACGCGCAAGACGTACAAGAAAAAGGAACTGACAAAAATATACGCGTTTTTTGTTGTCTTCTATATAAATAATATATCTTTTATTCTTTTATGTCAATAAAATCCGAACAATATATCAAAAAACATTACCGAAAGTGATTTTTTCGCAGTTTTTCAGTTCGGTGATTGCTTCGCGCAGTCTTAGTTTTCCCATTTCGACCTCGCCGTCTTCGATTGAAATCGATTCGCCCAAAGCATCGGCTTCGGCGCTGACGACGTCTATTTCGGCATCACGTATGAAGATTTGTATATAGTTCTTTTTTTCTTTCCAATAGGCGATTGCTTCTTCGGTTTTGCCCTCGTCTATCAATGCCGTCATCTCGTCGCAGAAATTGCAGATTAACACCGAATTGACCGCGGTGAATATCAAAACCGCCAACAAGAGTACGCTGGCGAAAATAAAATTGCCCATATTTATTCCCCCGATTGATTTGGTTGAGCGTTTTGTTTCGGCAGAACGCTCATTTTTCCCGTGCGTTCGAGTATTACCTTGCTTACGTCACTCATGTCGGGAAAGCCGTTTATACGCACCTGAGCCTCGATGTCCTCGGTGGACACACGTGCTTTTGTGAGGTTCACTTCGATAAATTCGTCTTTTTCATACAGAACGATTGGGTTTCCGTTTAGGAGGACTCTAAACCATTTGCTTTTCCTGCTTAAAAACGACACGATAACCTCGATAGACGAAAGCAATATTAACGGGATTACACCGTGAAGAAGCGGTATATCGTTGTCGGTGACGGGAAGTACGGCAAGTTCCGAGAGCAATACCGTAGTGACGAGCTCCGACAACTGCATTTCGCCGATTTGGCGTTTGCCCATTAGTTTCATCATCAACGTCAGCAATATATAAAATATGAAAGCGCGTATTACGGTAATGGTCATTATTACACCTCTTTAAAGGTTATTTTTGCCAAAGTAAAAGTTTTTATACCGTTGACATTTTGATAAAAAAAGTGTAAAATCAGCAATGTTGAAAAAATTCAAAAGGGGTAGCCGTTATGGGACACAGAGAAAAAGCCGAGGAACTATTTAATTCGGGATATAATTGCGCACAGGCAGTATTTTGCGCATTTTGCGATGATATGGGATTCGATAAGGAAACGGCAATAAAGTTGATGTCCTCTTTCGGCGGAGGCATGGGTAAGCTTCGTGAGGTATGCGGTGCGTGTACCGGTGCCTTTGCAGTAGCGGGCGTATTGTTCGGAAGCATTGACCCCAACGACCAAGATGCAAAGGTGAAGCAGTATGCGCTTGTTCGCCGTATTGCCGAGGAGTTTAAATCGTTACACGGAACCTACAACTGCGGTGAGCTTATGGAAAATATCGCGAATGCGAAAGGTGTTGACCCTGCAAAGCGCACGCCCGAGTATTACATAACCCGTCCTTGTTGCCGATTTGTAGGCGACGCTTCCGAGATTTTGGATAAAATTATCGAGGAACAACAGGCGTAGAAAAGGGGCAATATAGCCTCATAAAAAAATTTTTGAAATTTTTTTGATTTTTTTCAAAAAAGGTATTGCAAAATGCCAAATGATGTGTTATTATAATCAAGCGCGTTGACACGCACCCGACATGGTTCGGTAGTTCAGTTGGTTAGAATGCCGCCCTGTCACGGCGGAGGTCGTGGGTTCGAGTCCCATCCGAATCGCCATTTTTCACTCGAAAGAGTAAGTGTCAATAAGTCGTGCGACCATGCGGATTTAGCTCATTTGGTAGAGCGCCACCTTGCCAAGGTGGAGGTAGCGGGTTCGACCCCCGTAATCCGCTCCAATTCCGCTTAAGACGGCGGTATGGCGCCATAGCCAAGCGGTAAGGCAGAGGTCTGCAACACCTTTATCCCCAGTTCGATTCTGGGTGGCGCCTCCAAAACGCCTACAAGTTAATATTACATACATTTTTGATGCTGATGTGGCACAGGTGGTAGCGCACATCCTTGGTAAGGATGAGGTCATGAGTTCGAGTCTCATCATCAGCTCCAGCGGATTTAGCTCATTTGGTAGAGCGCCACCTTGCCAAGGTGGAGGTAGCGG
>JAZRUB010000102.1:0-20627 GCA_045652305.1 Eubacteriales bacterium | reverse complement strand
TTGAATCAATAGAAGCTGAAACTGCATACGAAACTGCAAGAAACGAATCGCTTTCCGCCGATAAAGAGGGCGAAAACGCAGGAGCAATACTCGAAACGCTCGTGTCCGAAAAGGCAATGCTTTCCGCACGTGAAGCGGCATGCAAGGCATCTCTTGAAGCGGAAAAACGTAACGCTGCCGAGAATGCAGACCGTCTTACCGCAGCGCGTGAACGCATGAAAGCACTCGAAAACGAACTTTCTAAGATAGATTCGGCGATTGCAACCGCGACTAAGCTTGTAAGCGACACCGAAAACAAAATTGTTTCGCTTGATTATGAACGTGCATCGCTTTTGCAAAAAGTGCGCAATATCGGCGAAAATATAACCGAAGAAAAAATTGCACTTTCGGGCGAGGAACAACGTCGCGACCAACTTATAAGACTTGAAAATCTGCTCGAGGGTTACTCCGAAAGCGTAAAACGCGTTATTAACGACTGCACTTCGGGCGCAATTAAGAATAACGGAGAAAAAATCGGTCTTTACGGAACGGTTTCCAATATAATTTCTTCCGAGAGCGAATACGTAATCGCGCTTGAAACCGCACTTGCCGCATCGGTACAGTTTATCGTTGTAGATAAAGAATCCGATGCAAAGGCGTGTATTCGCTATCTTAAAGAAAATAAACTCGGCAGAGCAACGTTTTTGCCTCTGCAAAGCGTAAACGGCAAGAAGTCGGATGTATCTGCGATAAAAGATATGTCGGGATATATCGGTATAGCCTCCGAACTGGCTAAATACGATAAAAAGTTCGAGGGTGTCGTAAACGACTTGCTGGGCAGAACGGTTATTGCCGATAATATCGAATCTGCTTCTCTGATTGCACGTGAAAGCGGTTTCAGAATAAAAATCGTTACCCTTGACGGTCAGATAATAAACGCAGGCGGTAGTTATACCGGCGGTTCTTCTGCTGTTAAGGTAGGCGTGTTCACACGTGCAATGGATATTGAACGCTTGGGCGAAAAAATCAAGGAACGCGAAGCCAATATCGCCAAACTTGAAGCCGAAAGCGAAAAAATCACTGCTGACTGCGCTAAAGTCGATGACGAATTAGAGTCGCTTCGCGTTACTCTTTCCGAAGCAAACACCGCAAAGGCGGGTCATAACGCAACCAAGGATTCACTTTCGGTACGCATAAGCGAGGAAGAAAGCCGTATAGATTCGCTTACTTCCGACGGCGAGATTTTGGCAAAATTGGAATCCGAACTTGCCGAAATAAATATCGAAACCGAAAAACTGTTAAACGCTATTACCGAGGCTACAAAGGCGCGTGACGATGCACGTCTTAAAGCCGAGAACTTAAAGCGTGTTGAGGAAACTGCATTTGCCAAGGTCAGCGAAGCGAGAATGTCTTTGTTCGCCGCAAAGAACGAAGTTTCGGTTGCGGGAGAAAGACTTGCGGTTTCGGTTCGCAGAGAAACCGAGCTTTCGGCACGTATTACTATCGGCAGTGCTTCCATAGAAAAGGCGGAAGCGGTAATTAAGGAATGTATTGCCGAAATAGGCAGACTTAACGCCGAATGTGCCGAATGCGATTCGATTATTGCAAACTGTGACAAACGTCTTTCCGATTTGATATCAGGCAGAGAAGAAAAAGAAAAGCAGTTAAACGAGATGCGCATTAAGCAAAAAACGGTTGCCGCCGCAAAGGAAGAAGCTTTCCGTGCGGTTACCGAAGCAGAAATGAAATGCACCTCGGTCAACACAGAATATGACACCGTAACGGGTAAACTTTGGGATGAATACGAGCTTACCTATTCGGATGCTCAAAGTTACCGTTTGCCGAAAGAAAAAATGGACAAAGCAAGCACACGTCTTGCTTCGCTTAAATCCAAAATCCGCGCAATGGGTGTGATTAACGTAAATGCCGTGGAGGAATATCGTGTAACAAAAGAGCGTTACGATTTCCTTACCGAACAGACCGACGACCTTAACAAAACGAGAATCTCGTTGGATAAAACCATTGCTAAGCTTGCATCGGGAATGAAAGAAACCTTCCTCGAATGCTTCGAAAAGATTAATACCGAGTTTAATGCGGTATTTACCGAGCTTTTCGGAGGCGGTAGTGCAAGGGCGGAACTTACCGACCCGTTGCTTCCGCTTGAATGCGGTATCGATATCGTGCTTAAGGTTCCCGGAAAGAGTGTACGTTCTATCTCGCTTTTATCGGGCGGTGAGCAATCGTTTGCGGCAATTTCGCTGTACCTTGCTTTGCAAAGGGTAAACCCCTCGCCGTTCTGTGTATTTGACGAAATAGAAAGTGCTCTCGACGACGTGAATATCGTTAAGTTGGCGTCTTACGTACGTCGCAACAGCGATAAGACACAGTACATTCTTATCACTCACCGTCGCGGTACTATGGAACGTGCCGACACGATTTACGGTATCACCATGCGTCAGAAGGGCATTTCGGACTACATGAAACTGAACATGGCAAAACTTGACGATATTATTAAAGAATACGCAGAATAGTTCGATTAATTAAGGAGAATATCTTTAGGATATGAGTTTTTTCGATAAATTAAAAAATGGATTAAAAAAGACCAAAGATGCGCTGTTAAAGCCGGTAAACGACTTGTTTTCGTCGTACGACAAGGTTGATGATGATTTCTTCGAAGAACTGTGCGATTTGCTTATTATGGCAGACGTCGGCGTTGAGACTTCGGATTATCTTGTAAACGAATTGCGTGATAGGCTTAAAGAAAAAAAGATAAAAGATGCATCGTTGGCAAGAGATGAATTCCGTACCATACTTACCGAATCGGTAGGCGAAAGCCAGGGTTTAGAGTTGGGTGACGGATTGAACATTTTGCTTATTATCGGCGTAAACGGTGTAGGTAAGACCACTTCTATCGGTAAAATCACCCATTGTCTTGCAGAAAGCGGAAAGAGCGTTATGCTCGCTGCTGCAGATACTTTCCGTGCCGCCGCCGCAGAACAGCTCGGTATTTGGGCAGAAAGAAACAACGTGCCCATAATACGTCAAAACGAAGGCGCAGACCCTGCTGCCGTTGTTTTTGATGCGGTTGCCGCCGCAAAGAAGGCTAACAGCGACGTTCTTATCGTAGATACTGCAGGCAGACTTCATAACAAAAAGAACCTTATTGACGAACTTGCAAAGATAAACCGCGTTATCGACCGCGAATCACCCAATGCTAAGCGTGAAACCTTGCTTGTTTTAGATGCGTCAACAGGTCAGAACGCGCTTATTCAGGCAAAAGAATTCGGCAAAGCGGCTGATATTACAGGCCTTGTTCTTACCAAACTCGACGGTACCGCAAAGGGTGGTATAATCCTTGCAATCAAACGCGAGCTTGGTATCCCCGTTAAGTTTATCGGCGTAGGCGAGGGTATTGACGATTTGCGTCCTTTTAATCCGAGCGAGTTCATTAATGCCTTCTTTGAGGATGGAAAAGAATGATAAAAATTGTTTTTGCGACAAATAATGCTCACAAGGTTTCTGAATTTCGTTCCTGCTTTGCGCAAATGGGCGTAGATGCTGAAATAATTACGATAAAAGAAACGGGATTTTCGGGCGAAATAATAGAAAACGCAGACACTTTCGAGGGCAACGCATATATCAAAGCCAAAACGCTTTGCGACTATACTGGCATGATAGCCGTTGCTGACGACAGCGGACTGGTTGTCGATGCGCTAAACGGTGCCCCCGGTGTATATTCGGCACGTTATGCAGGTGAAAATGCTAATGATTCGGATAATATAAATAAGCTATTAAGTGAACTGAAAAAGTATCCCGATGCGGAAAGAAGCGCTAAATTCGTTTGCTCGATGTGCGTATGCCGTCCCGACGGACAAACGCTGTACGTCAATGGCGAAAGCGAAGGTTTGATTATCGACGAGCTTCGCGGTGACGGCAGATTCGGCTACGACCCTGTGTTTTATTATCCGCCGTTTAACAAGACCTTTGCCGAAATGACTTCGGAAGAGAAAAATTCGGTTAGCCACAGAGGCAGAGCAATAGAAAATCTGTTGAAGCATAAGGACTTTTTCAACGAATAAGCAAAAATCATATCATTGACACAATGTGTGTAATATGTTAAAATATTTCAATTAAACCATTCTTCTTGTTAAGACCGAAAGGAGCAGAAAAATGAACGCAATACTTGATTATTTTGAATACGTTTGGAATCAACTGGCAGGTTTGGGTTTTATCGACTTGCTTGATATAGCGATAGTTGCGTTGTTGCTTTTCTGGGTTATCAAATTTGTACGCGGACGCCGTGCGGGTAAACTTTTGCTCGGTGTCGGTGTGCTCTCTGTTTTGCTTGTTTTGAGTAGCTTGTTTGAGATGCGTGCGCTCAATTTCATACTTAACGGCGTTTTCTCGGTAGGTCTTATTGCTATTGTTATCGTTTTCCAACCCGAACTTAGAAGCGCGCTTGAAAAAGTGGGCGGCGTTGGCGATAACTTTAAGGGAAGAGTGGATGGCGACGAAGCTTCTGTTTTGAAAAGTGCGATAGGCGAAATCGTTGTCGCAGCAGAGGAGTTGTCGAAGAAAAAGACAGGTGCTCTTATCGTTTTGGAACGCAATACCCGTCTTGGTGACGTTATCCGTACAGGTACTACCATAGATGCGGTTACTTCGTCATTCTTGCTTGGAAACATATTTTATAATAAAGCACCTCTACATGATGGTGCAGTTATAATCCGTAAGGGACGTGTTCATGCCGCAGGTTGTTTTCTTCCGCTTTCGTCTAACGAGGACATCGTTCAAGAGCTTGGAACACGTCACCGTGCCGCTATCGGTATGAGCGAAAACAGCGATGCTCTTGTTTTGGTAGTATCCGAAGAAACAGGTGCTATTTCTATAGCGATAGACGGTAATCTTCACCGCAATCTTACACGTTCTAAATTAGAATCCTATCTTGCCACCAATATCCTTGGGGAAGATAGAAAGCATATTAAAGAAGTTGTAAAAGGTAAATTTTTCAAAAAAGGCGGCGAGACAAAGGATGAGCAGAAATAAAAAAACCGAGGAAGCTAACGCTAAGCAGAACAAGCGCATGTCGCGTGTTCAGAAAATATCCTTGCTCGCTCTATCGGTTATCGGCGCGTTTGTGCTTTGGATATATGCAATCGGTTACGACAGTACGCTTTTCGAACGTACTTTCGATGGCGTTTCGGTCGTTCTTGAGGGTGAGGCTGCGCTTGCCGAGAACAAAGGTTACACACTTGCAAGAGCGCAGGAGTTTTCTTCCATAACCATCGTTGCGAAAGGCAAACGTTCGGAACTTAATGCACTCGATTCATCTGATTTCCGTGCTGTTATCGACGTTTCGCAGGCTCAAGGCGCAGGTACGCAAACACTTAATATCGTCGTATATTCTCCCAATGGGATAGAAGTCGTTTCGCAATCTTCGACAACGGCAAGAGTGTATGTTGACGAATTTACCCAACGCGATGAATTGATTTCGGTTTCGGTCGATACGGGTGACGAATACGTTATGACCGAGGGTATTTCGTATATAAGCTCGGTTGCAAATCCGTTGTCTGTAATAGTTTCGGGTCCAGCTTCGGTGCTTGATTCTATCGAAGGCGCATACGTTAGATTTAATCTTGACGGTTATAAAATAAGCGAAAATATATACGGTTACGGCGCTATTGAACTTCGTGACAGAGGTGGTAAGGTTATAGATAATCCCTACATTTCGATTTCCGAAAGCACAGCGTACGTTGCAATTACCGTCACTAAACAAAAAGAACTTCCGGTCAGAGTTATGTTTAACGGCGGAATGTTTAATATCAATGAGGTTGGTATCGAGCTTTCGACAGAGTCGGTTATGGTAACAGGTTCGCCCGATTCGCTTGCAGGCGTTGATGAACTTGTGCTTTCGATTGACGAAACAACCATTGAAAATACAAAAGAATTTGAATTTAATATCGGTTCTATGCTTCCGACAGGCGTAACGAACGATAGCGGAATTTCCAAGATTACCGTAAAGGTAACCATACCTAAATTGTCGGTACGCAGTTATAGAATAAAAAGCGATAAAATATCTGTTGTGAATTTACCCGATGGCGTGGAATACAAAGTAAACAGCGATTTATTGATAAAGGTAATGGGCACTCGCGAAGCGCTTGAAAATGTAGACCCTGAATTGATTACCGCTACGGTGGATTTTGACAGAATAACAGTTGAGCCCGACAGTTCATATTCTGCAACCGCAGAGGTTTGGCTTGGAAATGAATATGCAGGTGTTTATATCCTTAACGAAGACTACATGGTTGATTTTGAAATAGTGGAAGACATAGTGTTAGAAGATATATTAGGAAATAATTGACATTAAAAAGTTAAAAGCTTCGAAGAAAGAGGTGAGTATATGACGAAACGCGAATGGCAGATACAGGAAACAGACAATGCACTTTGCGAAAAAATCGCAAAGGAAAATAATCTGTTACCGCTTACTGCAAAAATATTAATTAATCGCGGATTGATAGAAAAAGAAGATATAGAGGTTTTCTTGAACAAGGATTCTATACCTATGTTCGACCCGTTTCTTCTTAAAGATATGGACAAAGCGGTTGAACGTATATTGGAAGCGATAGACAAGAAGCAACGTGTCTGCATTTACGGCGACTATGACGTTGACGGCGTCACAAGTACGGTCATGCTCTATCTCTATCTTTGTTCTCGAGGGGTGGAATGTGAATATTTCATTCCCGAACGCATATCCGAAGGTTACGGTTTGAGCTTGCCCGTCATCGACAAGATGAAAGGCAAAGTCGACCTGATAATAACCGTCGATACGGGTGTAACTGCAGTAGCGGAAGCCGAGTATGCTAAAAGCATAGGGATAGATATGGTTATAACCGACCACCATTCCTGCCGTGAAACTTTGCCCGATGCGTATGCGGTGGTAAACCCTCATCGTGAAGAAAGCGAATATCCTTTCCGCAACCTTGCGGGCGTTGGCGTGGTATTTAAGTTGCTTTGCGCGTTGGAGGGCAGTACCGAAAGAATACTCGAGCTTTATTCCGATATAATCGCGGTTGGAACCGTTGCCGACGTTATGCCGATAATAGACGAAAACCGTCGTATTGTGGGCATCGGTTTACAAAAACTTGCCGAAACAGACAATCTCGGTCTGCTTGCGCTTATGCGTCGTGCAGGTATAATCAAATATGGTAAAAAGGTTAAAAAGATAACCTCTGCAACGGTTGGATATATTCTTGCTCCGCGTATAAATGCGGCAGGAAGAATCGCGTGTGCTTCACGCGCGGTTGAACTTTTGCTTACCAACGATAACGACGAGGCAGAAGTTATTGCAGAGGAACTTTGCGAAATAAATAAGCTTCGCCAAGCAACCGAGCAAAAAATATACGAACAGGCTGTTGAACTTATCGAACAGTCCTACAAGGAAGACCGTTTCCTTGTTCTTGCATACGATGATTGGCATCAAGGCGTTATCGGGGTAGTTGCTTCGAAACTTGCGGAACGTTACTCGCGCCCCTGTATTTTGTTCTCGCTTGACGGCGATACCGCAAAAGGTTCGGGCAGAAGTATAAAAGGATTCTCCCTTATGGATGCACTTTCCTCTTGTGGCGGACTCCTTATAGAATACGGCGGACACGAGCTTGCGGCAGGACTTTCGATAGAAAGGTCTAAAATAGACGAATTTCGCAAGAAGATAAACGAATATGCCGAACCGTTGCTTGATAGCGGGGACTATGCTGTTCCTTTGGAAATAGAATGTGAGGCGAAATTCTCCGACTTTACCGAAAAGGGTATTGACGAGATTTTGCGACTTGAACCGTTCGGTCTTTCGAACCCTCAGCCCGTGTTCGTTATGCGCGACGTGACGATTCACGACATTATCCCGTTGTCACAAGGCAAACACATAAGATTCCGTATATGTGGTATCGAAAACGGCAGGAACCATTCGCTAAACGCTGTGTATTTCGGAATGCCGTTTGACAGTTTCGGTTTTTGTGATGGCGATAAATGCGACGTTGTGTTCACCGTCGACATGAACGAATATATGGGGTCCCGCGTACCTCAGTTGTTTGTAAAAGAAATGAAATTATCCCGAGATGAGCAAAAACGTGTTGAACTTGCAAACACTCATTATGAAATGCTTGTTGCAGGTGATAACTACGAGGGTGCCGAAAACGATATTCCCGACCTTTCGGATTTTCGAAATATTTTCAGATTCGTTCGCAGAGAAGCGGGACACGACGGAAGATGTATTTCTTTGACATCCGCTGTCAGAACACTCGAAAGCGAATTCGATATTTCGGTCACACTTTGCAAATTCCGTATAATTCTCGAAGTATTACGTGAACAAAACCTCATAACACTTACATACCGCGAAGGGTTAAATAGTGCATTTTTGAATATGCTGCCTTCTTCGGGTAAAATAAATATTGATGAATCACCGCTTCTTCGTGCAATACGCGCGGGGAGGAAAGGGTAAAAGCTAATGCTTAAACAAGCCGAAACACTGTTTGCGCGGATAAAAGAGGCAGGCAGTTACGATTACGATAAAATATATAAAGCATACGAATATGCAGACAAATTGCACCAAGGTCAAAAACGTATTTCGGGAGAGGACTATATAGTTCACCCTCTTTCGGTAGCGGAGGAGGTTTTGAATCTCCAACTCGATACCGATTCTGTCTGTGCGGCATTTTTGCACGATACGGTAGAGGATTGCTCGGACAAAATCGACCTTGCGCTTATAAAAAAAGAGTTTGGTGCCGACGTTGCAGATATCGTTGACGGCGTAACCAAGCTTGTCCATATTCCTTTTGAAACCAAGCAAGACGAAAGTATAGAAAATTTGCGTAAGATGTTCCTTGCCATGAGTAAGGATATACGCGTTATATTTGTCAAACTTTGCGACAGACTTCATAATATGCGTACTCTTGACGTGCGCAGTCCCGAAAAGCAACGCTCTATTGCGCTTGAAACGATGCACGTCTATGCACCTTTGGCACATAGACTCGGTATCCAAAAGATAAAGCAAGAGCTCGAAACCTTGGCACTCTTTTATCTTGACCCGATAGGATATCGCGAGGTTTCGGACGAGATAAACAAGCGCTACGGCGAAAATAAGGATTTCCTTGACAGCGCTATCGAAACGGTCGAGGATAGCTTGAAGTCGTACGGCGTTAAGTTTAGTTTGCAGGAACGCGTTAAGACGATTTACAGTATTTATAAAAAAATGTATACTCAAAGCAAGCAGTTCGACGAGATATACGATTTTTATGCGTTGCGCATAATCGTCGATACCGAATTGGACTGTTATACAGCTTTGGGAATTATTCACGAGCAGTTTAACTCTATCCCCGGCAGATTCAAGGACTATATTTCCACTCCTAAGCCGAATATGTACCGTTCGCTTCACACAACGGTTATCGGTAAAGGCGGTATTCCGTTTGAGGTTCAGATAAGAACCTGGGAAATGCATCGTGTTGCCGAATACGGTATCGCAGCGCATTGGTAATACAAATCCGGCGAACAAGCCAAAGCGGATATAGACGCAAAATTGCAATGGATACGTACACTGATTGAAACCGAAAAGGACGTAGACGACCCCGATGAATTCTTCCGTCCTTTGAAAATAGACCTTTTCGAAGACGAAATATTCGTGTTCACGCCTCGCGGAGACGTTGTCAATTTGCCGAATAACAGTACGCCGATTGACTTTGCATACGCTATTCACTCGGCAGTAGGCAACAAAATGGTCGGTGCAAAGGTAAACGGCAGTATAGTGCCGATTGATACTATTCTTGAAACCGGTCAGATTGTAGAGATTTTAACCAGTGCTTCGTCAAAAGGTCCTTCGCGAGATTGGCTTAAAATAGTTCGCTCGGGCGAAGCAAGAAACAAAATAAAGCAGTTCTTTAAAAAGGAACTTCGTGCCGAAAATATCGTTGTCGGTAAAACCGAATTGGAACGCGAAATAAAGCGTTACGGCAGACAGTATACCGAAGCGCAGAAGAACGAGATAATGAAAAATCTCGCAAACCGTTTGTCGCTTCCCGACGTTGACGACCTTTATAACAATATCGGTTACGGCGGACTTTCGGTTTCGAAAATTGCCGTTAAGCTTCGTGAGGAGTTTATGCGCGTTGTTTCGCCTCAGACCGAAGCGCAAACCGCGCCCACGTTGGATTCGATAAAAACGGCTCGACATGAGAAGAATTCCCGTACCAACGCCGAAAGCGTTATCGTAGACAGCGTTGAGGGCTGTACAGTTAAATTCGCAAAATGCTGTAATCCGCTTCCGGGTGATAATATTATAGGATTTATCACACGCGGTTTCGGTGTTTCTATCCATAAATATGATTGCGTAAACGCGCAAAACGGTCTTTCTAACCCCGATTATAAAGACCGTTGGGTTGTCGCTTCGTGGTCGGAAAAGCTTAACCGACAGACGATAGGCACCTTCGAAGCGGGTTTGAACATTATTGCGGTTTATTCTCCGCATCTTATTGCCGATATTACGTTGGCACTTACCGATATGAAGGTTGCGGTAACTTCAATTACCACACGTGAAAACGCAGGTGAAATGATTATTCAGGTCGGCATAAAATGTAGCGGTGTTGACCATTTGCGCAATATTATCAACGGATTGCATCGCATAAAAGGCGTACGTGATGTATCAAGAGGAAGTATATGAGAGCAGTAGTACAACGAGTCCATAGTGCCGAATGTGTTGTTGACGGTAAAGTGGTTTCGAAAATAGAACAAGGACTTGTCGCATACATCGGCGTTTTCGATGACGATACCGATGAAGATTTGGCAAAAATGGCAAATAAGATTTCGGGTTTGCGAGTATTTCGCGATGAAGAAGGTAAGCTTTCGCTTAATGCATCTGCGGTTAATGGAAGTGTTATGCTTATTTCCAATTTCGTACTTGCAGGCAGAGTGACACGCGGTTTCCGTCCCGATTGTACACACGCTGCTAAATATGACGAGGGCAAGCGTATGTTTGACGCACTTGCCGAAGAAATAGGCAAAACTTTGCCTACCGTTACGGGTGTGTTTGGTGCGCACATGGACATAAGTGTGCATAACGACGGACCTATAAATGTTATAATAGATACACGGGAGCTTCGTAAATGAAATTAGTTATAGATAACCGCACGGGTTATCTGAACGATTATTACTTTCAAACGCTTTGTCTGCTTTATTTTCCGGGCGAGAAGTTTAAGCAGAATGACGAAAGCGAAAATTCGGCATATTTTTATCTTGAAGAAACCGATAAAGAAAGACATATATTTGTTTCTCGAGTAACGCTTTCTTCGGGCGATAAACGTGCAGAAGGGTATTTTTCGGGGGGATATACTCCGTCTATCCCCATGAACGATGACTTTTATGCTATGAACGCGCTTGGCAAGGCTTTTTTGGAAGCGGGCGAAAAGCTTTTCGGTTTTGGGCTTCCATGGGGATATATAACAGGACTTCGCCCTGTAAAGAGAGCCAAGTATTATCTTGACAGAGGATATACGGCAGAAGAAGTCATTACACTTTTTAATAGAGATTATAACGTATCGAACGAAAAATCGACTCTTTCGGTCGAAACGGCGTTGTTACAGCAAAAAATGCTTGATGACGTACGGGATAACGATTGCGGTTTGTATGTTTCGATACCGTTTTGTCCGACAAGATGCGATTACTGCAGTTTTGTTTCATACAGTAATGCAAAACTCTTTGCGCTTATTCCCGAATATCTCGAAAAGCTCATGCGCGATATACGAAACACCGGCGATATGATAAAACGCTTGGGTATGCGTTTGCGTGCTATATATATCGGCGGGGGTACTCCGTCTATACTTGACGAATTTCAGATAACCCGTCTGCTTAGCTGCATAAACAGCAGTGTGGAGATTAACGATAATACCGAATATACTTTTGAAGCAGGCAGACCCGACACCATTACCGCTGAGAAGTTATTAGCAGTAAAGTCGAACGGTGTAAAACGTATAAGTATAAATCCTCAGACGACAAGCGATTACGTGCTTAATGAAATAGGCCGTAAGCATTCGTCAAAACAGTTTTTTGATGCCGCGCAACTCGCTATGAAAATCGGTTTTGATTCGGTAAATGCGGACCTTATTGCAGGACTGCCTAAGGATACCGAGGTGAGCTTTAAGCAAAGTATAGAGGACGTAATCGGTTTGGGATTTACCAACATAACCGTTCATACGCTGTCTATTAAAAACGCGGCTAACATTCGATTCGTAGGCGACGGCTATTACGACCCCGAGGGCGATTTTGCAAGAGCTTCTGTTGAATACGCCCGTAAAAGATTAGGAGATTCGGGATATAAACCGTATTACCTTTACAGACAGAAAAACACCGTCGGCAATGCCGAAAATACGGGATATACCTTGCCGAATAAGGAAAACCTTTATAATGTACTCATGATGGAGGAGCATTCCACCGTCTTTGCCTGCGGAGCAGGCTCGATTACCAAACTTGTCAGCCCGAAACGTGATGAAATTTTGCGTCATGCATTCCCGAAATATCCTTACGAATATCTGCGTGAGGATAAGAGTTTAGGATTTGACGAAGCAGAGAGCTTTTTCTCAAAATACCGAAAGGATGATATTCTTTGAACGAAAAGATTTTAGAACAGGTAAGAAACGACGAGAACTATTACGAAACGACTATTAATAATATAGCCGACAGAATAGTAAAAGACATGGGCATAAAGCTCGTTCTTATTGCAGGCGGTTCTTGTGCAGGAAAAACCACCACTACGCGAAAATTGTCCGAATTAATAAGAGCATCGGGAAGAATAGCGCATACGATTTCGCTTGACGATTATTATCGCAACCTTGACGAAAGCGTTTATCTACCCGACGGCACACGCGATATTGAATCTATAAACAGCCTTCGTGTCGATATGATAGGCGATACGTTTGCCGACCTCCTTGCAGGTAAAGAAACGCCTATCCCGATGTATGATTTCAAGGTAGGTGCACGTACCGACGATTATCGACGTATCAAACTTAACGAGGGCGACGTGGTTCTTATCGAGGGACTTCACGCGCTTAATCTTCAGCTTTTCCGTGTTCCGCCCGATGAAAGTGCGATATACCGTATCTATCTTTTTGCAGATGCGGGAGATAATGCCGATTGCCGTTTTGCTCGCCGTTTGGTGCGCGATTCTCGCCATCGTAATGCGACTGCCGAGCATACCTATAATCTTTGGGATAACGTAAAAGCAAACGAGTATGCATCAATAGACCCCTTCCGCAAATATGCAGACGTAACCATAAACACATTTTTCCCATATGAACGCGGTATTCTTAATGACGACGCGGTGAGATTGCTTAACACCGTAAAACCGGACAGCAAGCATTATGACAATGCCCGTTCGCTTATAGATATTCTTGAGAGTGTACCTCAAATAACCGATGACTACATTCCCGAAAATTCGTTGCTTAGGGAGTTTATTTAATCTACAATGAACGAAGAAGTTAAAAACGCTTCTGCCGAAACAGGCAGAAGCTTCTTGCGTGAAGCTGTAATACTTACGGTAGCCAGCTTTGCGGTAAAAATAATAGGCGTGGTATTCAAAATACCGCTTGCAAGTGAAATAGGCTTGGGCGACGATATCGGTGTTTTCACCGCGGCGTATTCTATTTATGCCATGCTGTTTATGTTAAGCACAAGCGGACTTCCCGTTGCGGTCAGCAAACTTGTTGCGGCAAGTAACGAAAGGGGCAAAGGCAAAGAGGCAAGACGTATAGCAAACCTCGCTGTGCTCGTTTTCGGTGTAATAGGATTTCTTTTTGCACTTGCACTGATAGCTTTTGCGCCTAACATTGCCGAATGGACGGGCCACTCGGACAGCGCATTGGCGATGCAGATGATTGCACCCGCTTTGTTTTTTATCTGTATTTGTGCGGCTGTAAGAGGATATTTCCAGGGACTGAGAAACATGGTGCCGACCGCCATGTCGCAGTTTATCGAGGCGTTTTTTAAACTCGTGGTCGGTATGGCAGGCGTTATTATTGCGAAAAAAATGGGCGCAAGCGTAGCAGTTCAAGCGGCGTGCGCAATAAGCGGTGTTTCTGTCGGAACTTTCTTTGCAATGATTTATATTCTCATCTGCAGAAAGTTCAACAAGAAAAGCATACCTAAGGCCACAGATGATACCTGCGAAAGCGATAAAAAACTTTTAAAGCTTATCGTACTCGTTGCGCTTCCGGTCACTCTTACCGCGGCTGCTTTGTATTTCTCTCAGTTTCTCGATACGCTTATCATCGTTAAGTGCCTTGAAAACGCAGGTGAACTTCACCAATCTGCAAAAACGCTTTTCTCGGCATATACGGGACTTTCGGTTCCGATTTACGACCTTTTGCCGGCAACCCTTGTTTTCCCGATAGCAACAAGTATATTGCCTGCCATTTCTGCGGCTCTTTCGGTTAAGAAAATAGGCCGTGCAACACATTTGACCGAACAGGCAATCAGAATATCGGGCATTATTTCAGTCCCCTGCGGTGCGTTTTTGCTTGTCGCAGGAAGACATTGCATTACGTTGCTTTACGGAATATCCGAATGGGACGAAGCACTCCCGATGGCAAACGGAAGTCAGTTGCTTCCGATAGATGCGGCGGCAGTTTCGCTTTCCATACTCGCGTTTGCCGTGTTCTTTATTTCAATAGTTTCTACCTGCAATTCGCTTTTGAACGCGTACGGTAAACCTCATTTGCCGTTCATTGCGGTTCTCGTCGGAATAGCCGTGCTTACCGTTTCGGAAATTGCATTGCTTTATAGTCCTTTGGGAATATACGGTGCACCGCTAAGTTCGCTTATTTGTTATTGCATCGTAATGCTTATCGATATGTATTTCCTGAAAAAATATTGCGGAGTGAAGCTGAAACTGAGCAGTATGTTTGCTCGTCCGATTCTTTGCGGTGCGGTCTCTGCGGTTGTTACATACGGTGCATATATAGGTTCTAAGTCGTTGTGGGTTTTGATTGTCGGAGAAAATACCGATACAAGAGCAGCATCGCTTGCAATCTTGTTGGTTTCGGGTATAGCTTTGGTTGTTTCCTACGCCGTTGCTACGCTTTTGTTCAAGGCGATTAAGGAAAACGAGGTAAGGCTGTTACCTATGGGCAACAAACTTGCCGATATGCTAATTAAACGCAACTGGCTCAAAGCCGACGTAAAGGAAGATTAAATTATGACGAAACAAGAACTTATTAATAAAAGCGAATATAATTTTGATGACCTTGTAAGTATAATTAAAATACTTCGTGAGCCTGACGGATGCCCTTGGGACGCGGAACAGACTCATAAAAGTATCCGTCGTGAACTTTTGGAGGAAACCTACGAGCTTATAGAGGGTATTGATAAAGACGATGCCGATATCATGCGCGAGGAATTGGGAGACGTGCTTCTTCAAGTGGTTTTTCACGCCAATATATCCGAGTGTGACGGGGATTTCGGAATATCCGAGGTCTGCAATGATATATGTAAAAAGCTTATAGTTCGTCATCCTCACGTGTTTGGCGACGTTACAGTAAGCGGAACCGACAACGTTTTGGCAAACTGGGACAAGATAAAGCGCGAAACGAAAAAACAACAAACCGATACCGAGGTTTTGCGTTCGATAACCCCCTCGCTTCCTGCTCTTATGCGTGCGGATAAACTCGGCAAGAAAGCACGTAAGATGGGATTTGATTTTGACGATGCTTCTGAAGCGATGACCAAGGTTTTCGAAGAAGCGCAAGAGGTCGAAAGTGCAATTGCAAACGGTACGAAAGAACAGATTGAAGAAGAATTCGGCGATTTGTTGCTTTCGGTTGTTAATGCAGCAAGACTTGCAGGTGTGGATTCGGAGCAAGCGCTTTATAACGCAAACGAGAAATTCTTGTCGCGCTTCGAACGTGTAGAATCGCTTTGCAATGCCAAAGGAAAGACCTTGAACGAGGCAACTCGCGAAGAAAAAGAAATGTTTTGGCAGGAATCGAAGAAAATCTAATAAAAAATCGTCATAAAAGGATGTTTTTTTGCGGAAAAATGTAAAAAACCCTTGCGAATAGGGAAGAATGGTGATATAATGTCATCGAATACAATATATTTGAAAGGAATTAACAATTATGAACAAGTCCACTCTCGTAGAATTTGTAGCAAATAACGCTAACCTTAAAAAGAAAGATGCAGAAGCAGCAGTAAACGCAATGTTTAAGGCTATCGAAACCGAACTCGCTACCGGCGGTAAGGTTCAAATCGCAGGCTTCGGTTCTTTCAAGGTTAAGGAAAGAGCTGAAAGAGTTGGCCGCAACCCCAAGACCAAGGAAACCATCACCATCCCTGCTTCCAAGGCTCCTGCATTCGTTGCCGGCAAAGACCTTAAAGACGCTGTTAACAAATAAGATTTTTGTATGATGAGGCAGGGGTAACTCCCTGCCTTATTGGTCTAAATTATGAGATTAGATAAATATCTTAAAGTTTCGAGAATAATTAAGCGCCGTACAGTTGCTAACGAGGCGTGCGGTGAAAACCTTGTTTCGGTAAACGGCAAGGTTGTAAAGCCTTCTTATGACGTTAAGATAGGCGATATTATTGAGGTGCGTTACGGAAGTCGCACCACCAAATTCCGTGTTGTTTCGATTTCCGAAACCACGCGCAAGGCCGAAGCTTCCGAAATGTACGAAGTTTTGGAATAAATTTTGTTCCTCCGTCATATCATTTACTATGTAAACGGAGGAATGGATATGAATTCAAAAAAGCATACCCTTTCGCTCGATTCAAGGTCGAGTTTATCTGTCACCGCGGTTGATGATGTTATAAGTTTTGATGAAACGCTTGTCAGCTTATCTATCGGCGAATCTCAATTAAATATCAGCGGTGACGGTTTGTCTATAAAAAATCTTTCTATCGAAAACGGCGAGTTGACGGTTAACGGAAATATTACGGCGATTTTGTATTTCGACGACACTCCGCGTAAAAAGCGTTTTGGGATTTTTGGGCGGCAATAGGTGCAGGGCGAATATTTACTTCACACCGCACTTGCTCTTTGGTCTGTCGTTGTAGGCGCTTTTCTTTGTGCAGTGTTTGATGTTTTCCGTCTGTTCAGGTTGCGTCGTAAGCAAAACGCGGTGATTTTGTTCATTTGCGATTTTGCGTTTTGTATCATTTGTTCCGTTGTCATGTCGGTGCTGTTTTTCAACCTTTCTTATGGCAGAATGCGTGCTTACGCATTCGTATTTGCACTAATCGGATTTTTGATTTGGCGGTTGACCGTAAGCCGTTTGGTCATGTCGCTTATGCAAAAAATCGTGACGGCGGTTTGCAAAGTATTAAATTTGATAAAAATGCGTGTGTACCGCATTATAAAACGTATCACACGCCGTATATATACTCGTATATATTGTAAAAATACTGTTAAAGACGTTAGAAAATTAAAGGATTTTAAACGAAAGGGAGAAGAAAATGACACAAAAGAGGCCGGTCCGTGCTAATCTTATAATAAGAATCGCGTTTATATTTATTTTTATTTTCCTTTTCGTTTCGGTAATCAACCTCCAAGTGCAGTTGAATGATTTGCGTATTCAGCGCGATGCACTTGTCGAAACTGTGCAGGACAGACAGGATGCTATCGACGAGCTTGAGCTCCGTATAGCAACTCCCGTTGACGATGAATTTATCGAACGTATTGCACGTGAAAGAGGGTACCGCAAACCTAACGAGATAATATTCAAGAACAATATTGCAGGATAATTTTGGGGGTTTTGTATATGGCATATTCGGTTGGCGAAACTGTTAACGGTACAGTTAGCGGTGTGACCGACTACGGTGCATTCGTCAAGCTTGAAGATGGTAGCATCGGAATGATTCATATATCAAAACTCTCGCGCGAGTTCGTTTCGGATATACGAAGTTTTATCAAAAAAGGTGACAATGTAGAAGCAACCGTCATCTCGAATGATAACGACAAACTTGCCCTTTCGCTTATCGGCGATACTACGAAGAATCGTAGAATTAATGAACCTCGCTCATCCCGTGCAAAAGACGAGGCAATCGATTTCGAAACCATGCTTTCTTCTTTTAAAACCGCGAGTAACGAAAAATTGGCAGGTTTAAATCGCGGTAAGGATAAGTCAAGAAAAAAACGAAAATAATAATAAAAACAAGTTTTACGATTGAATCGTGAAACTTGTTTTTTTGTCACATAAAGGCATATTGCACAAATAAATTCCACCAAGATAAAAAATACTTGACAAATGTGCGCATATATGGTAGTATAATGATAGACAGAGGAACTGTCATAGATATTGAATAGGAGATGGCGTTATGAAGATTAGAATCATCACCAAAAAGTTCACCCTTACCGATGACGTACGCGAATGGATTGAGAAGAAACTAACGAAATTCGATAAATTCTTCTCCGAAGATACCGAGGCAACCGTCGCTTTAAGCAGTAACAAAATCGGCGAGAGAATAGAACTCACCATCTACCGCAACGGCTCGATTTTCCGTTCCGAAGTATCGGATAAAGATTATAAATGTGCACTCGATACCGCTATGGAAAATATTGAACGTCAGATAAGAAAGAATCGCACAAGGCTCGAAAAGAAAATTCATGTAAAGAAGGATATGTTTAAAGAATACGACCTTGTCGAGGCTGAAGACAATCTCTCGGTAGTAAAGGTAAAGCGTTTCGAAATGAACGCAATGACGGTCGAGGAAGCGATTTTGCAAATGAATCTGCTTCAGCATAATTTCTATATGTTCCTTAATTCCGAAAGCGGAAGATATAACGTGGTTTATAAACGCGACGATGATGACTACGGCGTTATCGAACCGATTGAATAAAGAAATAACAAAAAGCCTCCGATTAGGAGGCTTTTTTATATAAATTTTAGGGTTGAGGATTTTCATTTTCGGGCACATTGCCGTAATATTTGTACGATTCGGGGAAATACGAGGGATTGATAGGTTCGGGAAGAAGCAACTTTAGTGATATATCTGTTTTGCCCAAGTCGGATGAAACGCTACATATCATTTTTTCATCGTCGTAAGTGACGTTTATTCCGTTCACGTAGTTTTCGAGCAGCATAACGGGGATAAGATAATCACCGTTTTCGTAAAGAATCGGGGCAGATATTCTTAAGGGGTTGTTGTTTATAACTATAAGCGAAGAATTTTTGGTACATTCTATTCTGTTATCGGTGCCGATAAGAAACAGCGTCACTTCGTCACCGTCACCGGCAAGACCGAAAGCACCGATTTCCGAAAGATAGGAAAAGGGGATGTACAGACCGTATTCATTGTTTGAATCCTCGGCAGCTACTTTGTGAAGCACTTTTTCGTCATAAACTACGTTAAGCGAGTAAATCTCGGTATTTTTCGCCGTGGAATTGAATGAATAATAAATCAAACCTGCAATGAAAAGAGTAATTATCAAATAAAATGCCAAGAATATGATAAGAACGGCGAGTAACTGCGTAAACGCACCCGAGCTTCTTCTGCGCTTCTTTGCCGCTTTTCTGACAATCGGGTCTTTTGTATGGGTTTTTTTAGCCGTTTTTTCCAAATTCTTCACTCCTTTCACAAAAATATTGACTTTAATTAATTATAACACACCGTTTATAAAAATGGAAGAGGGAAGGTTAACAATTTTTTGTTTTTTACATATTCTGTTGTTGCGGACAGCAAATATTCGGAGGGGATATATACGTGAGCGAAATAACGAAGCGTTTTTCGGAAGAGGCAAGGCGCACAATAACTGCGGCATTGCTTTCTGCAAAAGAATTGGGGCATTCCTACGTCGGAAGCGAACATCTGCTTTTGGGGATGTTGCGCGACGTTGAGTGTACGCCGACAAGGTTGCTTTTGGACCGCGGTGTCAAATATGATGACGTAAAAGAGAAGATTGTGGGCATAGTGGGAATGGGTTGCAAAACGATGCTTTCGAGCGACGATATGACTCCCGTTTGTCGAAGAATAATCCTAAGAGCGTCGTTTATCGCGGGTGCGGAAGAAGCAAACAGCGTGGGAGTGGAACATCTAATGCTTTCTACTTTGCGCGAAGAATGCGTTGCGATAAGGCTTCTTCGGGAATGCATGGTGGACACCGACGAACTTCAAACCGTACTTGAGGAGCTGTATTGTAATAATAAATACGAAACCGATGAAAGCATGGTTGAAATTTCGCCATCATTGCGAACAAAAAATGTATCTCCGACTCCGTTACTGAACGCAAATGCAGTAGACCTGACCGAAAAAGCGCGCATGAACAAGATAGACCCTGTTATCGGCAGAGAAACTCAGGAAAAACGTCTTATATCTATACTTCTTCGCCGTTCGAAAAACAACCCCTGCCTTGTAGGAGAGGCAGGGGTCGGCAAGACCGCTGTTGTCGAGTCAATCGCTTCGCGTATTGCATCGGGAGACGTGCCCGATGAGCTAAAAAACAAGCGTATAATGAGCCTTGAATTGTCCATGGTCGTGGCGGGTACGAAGTACCGAGGCGAGTTCGAAGAAAAGATTAAAAATATACTCGAAGAGGTTAAGAACGCAGGCGACGTAATACTCTTTATCGACGAACTGCACACAATCGTCGGAGCAGGTGGCGCGGAGGGCGCGATAGATGC
>JAZRUB010000101.1:0-5953 GCA_045652305.1 Eubacteriales bacterium | reverse complement strand
ATGTTCTGTCAGTCGAACTATCCCGTCGATATACACGGCAAAACGCTTAGATGCGAAAGCAATCTGACACCCGTAGACGACGGAAAGCCTTGGTACGAGATACCTTATCGTTCCTTGGTGGTCAAAGGAATTGACAATCTTTACATTACGGGCAGATGCTTGGGTGCGGAATTCTTGGCGCAAAGCTCATTGCGTGTTCAGCACTCTGTACGTGCATCGGGCGAGGCGGCGGGTATCGCTTCGGCAATCGCGCTTGACAAAAACATTCTTCCTCGCGACGTCGACGGACAAGAAGTACGCAAGATTATGATAGAAAAAGGCGCAGATTTTGTGCTGTAAAACATAAAACAAAAGGGCTGTTACGAAATGTTTTCGCAACAGCCTTTGTTATATAATATAAGGAAGCTTTATGAAACAAAAAAGACGGAGATAGTCCGTCTTTTTTATTGATTTATTCAAGAATGTTGGTTGTAATGTATTGAACACCCCAAGAAACAAGTCTTTCGGCAACTTCTTTGTTGTCAACAGTCCAAACGTTGACCTTAATACCTTCGTCGAGGAACTTTTTAACCTTCCATTCCTCGTCAAGTGCGGTATATGCTATATCAATGTCCATTTTGTTGGCTTTAAGAGTTTCTATAAGCTCATCAGAGAACTGACTCGTAAGGAACTGGCAAACCGATTCAGGACAAACCTTGCGGAGATTAACAAGGTTGCCCATACCGAAGGATATAAACACCATCATATCGAGGGTATATTCTTCTTTGACAATCTCAATCACCTGTTCCATGTGTTCAACCGAAAACTCGCCCTTGAATTCGAGAACGCAAACCTTTTCGTAACGCTTGCAGATACGAAGATAATCGACCAATTCGGGGATACGCAAATCAATTCGTCCGCGTTTGCCGTCGGTGTCCTTAAGTTGAACCGATTGAAGCGTTTGAAGTGTGCATTGCTCGGGAACAAGGTTATCGCCCGAAACGCGTACGGTGTCCATGTCGTGAAGAAGCACGAACTTGCCGTCGGCAGTAACACGAACGTCGGTTTCGATACCGAAATAACTTCTGTTACCTGCCGCAACGAATGCCGATGCGGTGTTTTCTTTTTCGATACCCGAAAGACCTCTGTGTGCGACTACTTTTACATTGCCTTTGTTGAACTTGATTGTATCCATATTAAAACCTCTTATGATTATTTAGCAACGATATTAAAGATTTTATCCTTAATATAAATCTTCTTGATTATCTGTTTGCCCTCAAGGTTAGCCATTATAGCGGAGTTTGCATTGATAATCTCCCAAACCGCATCTTCTTCCGCACCCTTGGGAATAACAACCGTACCCTTTAACTTACCGCATACCTGAACAGCAATCTCGATTTCGCTGTCAATCGTAAGAGCTTCGTCGTATTCGGGCCATTTTGCGAGTGAGCAGAATCCGTTTTCGCCAAGGTTCTGCCACATTTCTTCGCAGATGTGGGGTGCGAACGGAGAAAGTATACGTGTAAGTGCAAGTAAACTTTCTTTGTCGATGCTGCCAACGTCGTAAACGTCATTCAAGAAGCTCATCATAGCGGCAATCGCAGTATTGAACTTCATGCCGTCGATGTCGCTTGTAACCTTTTTGATGGTTTTGTGAAGCGAACGGACAAGCTTTTTGTCTTTTGCGCCGAGTATTTCGTCAAGTGCGGCAAAGCGTTCCAAGAAACGTTTGCAACCTCTTACACTGCTTTGCGACCAAGGCGCGGCAGAAGCGTAATCGCCCATAAAGAGCGTGTATGTACGCAAAACGTCTGCGCCGTATTCATCAACAACATCGTTGGGGTCAACTACGTTGCCCTTGGATTTACTCATCTTTTCGCCGTCGGGACCGAGAATAAGGCCCTGCGCGGTACGCTTTGCATAGGGCTCTGCGACGGGAACGAGTCCTAAATCGTAGAGGAACTTATGCCAGAAGCGAGAATATATCATGTGGCGGGTAACGTGTTCCATACCGCCGTTGTACCAGTCAATCGGCATCCAATATTTGAGTTTTTCCTCACTTGCAAAGAAGTCGCTGTTGTGCGGGTCGCAATATCTGAGGAAGTACCACGACGAACCTGCCCATTGAGGCATGGTATCGGTTTCGCGCTTAGCATCTGCACCGCATTTCGGACACTTGCAGTTTACGTAGCTGTCGATTCTTGCAAGAGGCGATTCACCGCCCTGACCGGGAGCAAATTCGTCCATATCGGGAAGACGTAAAGGCAATTCTTCGTAAGGAACGGCAACCATACCGCATTTTTCGCAATGAACTATCGGAATAGGTTCGCCCCAATAACGCTGACGGTTAAACGCCCAGTCCTTCATCTTGTACTGAACACCGCCCTCGCCTACGCCGAGCGTCTGTAATTCGTCGATTGCACGGCGGATAGAGTCTTTTTTGTTGGTGAATCCGTTGAGGAATCCCGAATTAACCATTTCGCCGTCGCCTGTGTATGCTTCGGCAGAAACATCGCCGCCCTTGATAACCTCGATAATATCAATACCGAACTTGGTTGCGAATTCCCAGTCGCGCTGGTCGTGTGCAGGCACCGCCATAATTGCGCCCGTGCCGTAACCCATCATAACGTAGTCGGCGATATATATGGGAATTTCTTTGCCGTTTAAGGGGTTGATTGCAGAAAGTCCGTTGATTTTAACACCGGTTTTTTCTTTTACGAGCTGGGTACGTTCAAACTCGGTCTTTTTAGCACATTCGGTACGGTAAGCTTCGATTTCCGCCATGTTGGAAATACCGTCTGCGTATTTGTCGATAAGCGGATGTTCGGGCGCCATTACCATAAACGTAACGCCAAAAAGCGTGTCGGGACGCGTCGTGTAGATACGAAGCGAGTCTTCTTTTCCCGAAAGCGCGAAGTTTACAAAAGCACCCTCGGATTTACCAATCCAGTTAACCTGCTGTTGTTTTATGTTGGGAAGATAGTCAACTTCTTCGAGTCCGCTTAAAAGTTTATCTGCGTATTCAGTGATGCGTAAGTACCAAACGTCTTTCGATTTCTGTACGATATCGTTATGACAAATATCGCATTTGCCGCCTTGCGAGTCCTCGTTGGAAAGAACAACCTTACATTCGGGACAGTAGTTTACAAGCGCGGTGTCACGGAAAACAAGTCCGTTTTCGAACATTTTAAGGAATATCCACTGTGTCCATTTGTAATAGTCAACGTCAGTGGTGTCCACAACGCGCGACCAGTCAAACGCAAAACCTACGCGCTTTAACTGACTTGTGAACTTTTCTATATTCTTGTCGGTAACTGCTCTGGGGTGCATACCGGTTTTGATTGCATAGTTTTCGGTGGGAAGACCGAACGCGTCAAAACCCATCGGGAACATTACGTTGTATCCCTCCATGCGCTTCTTGCGGGAGATAACTTCAAGTCCCGAATATGCTTTTATGTGGCCGACGTGCATACCTGCACCGCTGGGATAAGGGAATTCGACAAGCGCAAAGAATTTAGGCTTTTCCGAACCCTTTTCACCGGGGTCCTTTGCCTCGAAAATCTTTGATTCGTCCCATTTGTCTTGCCACTTTTTTTCTATATTTTTAAATTCGTGTTTCATTCCTGTTCCTCATTTCCGCTGAGCTTAATCTCGTTTCCGCTCCATAGGCGTTCAAGCTTATAAAAATCTCTCGCCTGCGAGGTGAAAACGTGTATAACAACGCAACCGTAGTCCAACAACGTCCATGCGTTGCCCGAAGCGCCTTCGATATGGTTGGGTTCAACGCCGAGTTCTTCTTTCAGTTTAAATTCAACTTCGTCTGCAAGTGCGCGAACGTGGGTGTTTGACGTACCAGTTGCAATTACAAAGTAATCGGCAAGAATGGTTTGTTCAGTCACTTCGAGCGCCGTGACGTCGATACCTTTTTTGTTATCAAGCGTAGCGAACGCCAACTCTGCAATCGCTTTCGCTTTTTCCTTTTGAATCATATCTTCTTTCATCGTTTTATCCTTTCATCAATCGCCGTTGATTAGAATTTTATTTCTTTCAGGCGATTTATGTAGTAATTTCTCGCTTCTATCGTATCACGGCAAATGGTTTGTTCGTCGGAGAGAAGATGCTTAATCGTTGTGTCGAACGATTTTACCAGCGTTTTGTGAAGCGCGACCGTTTTGTCGAGTTCTTTGTTTAATGCCTTTTTGTAAAACTCGCGTAGCTTTATACAGCTTGCATCCTCGCGGAACTCCTCGATATAATCGGCAAGATATATAACAATCTCAAGCGGTGACATTTCTGCTCTGCCCGTTGTGTGCCAGTATATTGCCGAACACGCCTCGCTTGGCAGGGAAAAACGTTCGCTCGCAATCATCGCACCCGTTTTGGAGTGCAACAATTTGGGGTTGCTCTTTTCGTCCTCGTCAAGCTCGAGATTGTAGTGATTGCAAAGCTCCAACTGCTTTTCATACGGGTACTCTTTTGTAAAATCGTGCATAAGTGCCGCAAGCTCGACGGTTTTAAGGTCAAGCGCAGGGAAATGCGTTTTTGCTATTTCCTTTGCCGCCTCGGCAACGCCTAAGGTGTGCTTGAGCCTGCGTTCTGAAATCGTCATTGCAGAAAGAATGCTGTTTGCATCGGTCATTTGCGATAAAGCCCCCGTTTCGTGATATATTCGTAAACCCCGTCCGGCAACAGTTCGGCTTTTTGCTGTTCGCGAAAGTCGGTAGAGGAAAGCATAAGTCTTTTGTTTTCCAAAAGCACCGGACGTTTGTTTGAAACCTTTTCGAGTCTGTCCAAATCGTCGGTCAGGTCTTTTAAACCTCTGTATGCCACAACGAGCGTTACGTTGTCAAGGATATATTTATAGTTTTTCCATCTATCCAAGCGGTCTATCCAATCGTCGCCCAAAAGCAAAAACAATTCGCTGTCTGGATGCATGCTTTTGAGCTCTGCAACCGTGTCGCAGGTATAACTCATGCCGCCGCGTACAAGCTCGATATCGCTTATCTTTGCTTTATCATTCCCCGAAAACGCTATTTCCAACATTTCGAGTCTTTCTTTTTCCGAAACTCCGTTAGTTCCCTTCATCGGAGAGATACTGTTCGGAATAACGTAAAGCAAATCAAGCGAAAATTTCGAAACAAATTCGTTCGCTATCATGACGTGTGCGCGGTGAATGGGATTGAAAGTACCGCCGAAAATGCCTATTTTATTCTTCGTCATCCCAGTTGTGCCAAACTTCGGTAACGTCGTCGTTATCTTCGAGCGCTTCAAGAAGTCTGTTCATCATTTTAATTTGGTCTGCGTCGTCAAGTCTTACGTAGTTTGCAGGAATTTTTTCGGGGTCTGCAGATTCGATAACGTAGCCCTTCGCTTCCAATGCTTCACGTACTGCTGACAGTTCGCTTACGTCGGTGAAAACCTCACCGTGTTCATCTTCGCTTGTGAAGTCAAGCGCGCCTGCTTCGAGAGCTGCTTCCATAAATTCGTCTTCGTCTTTGATGCCCGAAACAACAACAACGCCTTTTTCGGCAAACATATAGGAAACGCATCCGCTTGTACCCAAATTACCGCCGAATTTGTCGAAGTAATGGCGTACTTCACCTGCAGTTCTGTTACGGTTGTCGGTAGCCGCTTCAACTATAATTGCAACACCGCCGGGACCGTAACCCTCGTAGGTAAGAACTTCGTACTGAACGCTGTCTGCGCCGGACGCCTTTTTAATTACTCTTTCGATATTATCGTTAGGCACGTTAAGGCTTTTCGCCTTTGCGATAAGGTCGCGCAAACGGGTATTTGCGGTAGGTTCGGGACCGCCGTCGCGTACTGCAATCGCGATTTCCTTACCAATTTTGGTAAACACCTTTGCGCGCTGTGCATCGGTCTTTTCCTTTTTGTGCATTATATTTTTCCATTTAGAATGTCCTGACATGAGTAGAAGTCGGATCGTAGCCATGTCGTTCTGTGAGCCAAGGAG
>JAZRUB010000100.1:0-6800 GCA_045652305.1 Eubacteriales bacterium | reverse complement strand
CTTTCGGAACACTATGACAAACGTCACCTTGTGCCGTTTGGTGAGTTCATTCCGTTTGCGGACTTTATGGCTAAATTCCTGCCGTTTGTAGGTGAGTTTGACAGCGGTACAAGCGAACTAACCGAGGGTACCGAAGCTATTGTTATTGAAACAGATTACGGCACAATTTCACCATCGGTATGCTTTGATTCCATCTTTCCGCAATTTGCACGTGAGGGTGTTCTCAACGGGTCGGAATTAATTGCCGTTGTTACAAACGACAGTTGGTTTAATGACAGCAACGGCATTTATACGCATTTACGACATGCACAACTTCGTGCAATTGAAAACCGCCGTTGCGTACTCCGTGCCGCTAACACCGGTATTTCGGCTTTTATTGATGAACGTGGCAGAATTATTGAAGAAACTGACCCGCTCACTGTTGATACAATAATTAACACCGTTTACTCAATAGATTCTCTGACTCTGTATACCAGAATCGGTGATATTGTACTTTATATTTCTTTTTTATTAGTTTTGTTATTTATTATTGATTATATTAGGAGATTGAAGAATGGAAAGAATACAGCTTCATCAAAATGAAATCTACGACGGTGCGTCTACCGTTATTCTGGAACTTATGATACACCAATCCTCGCCGGAACTTACAAAAGGCAGACGTCCTGCCATAATTGTTTTCCCCGGAGGCGGTTATGGATATACCTCTGACAGAGAAGCTGAACCTATCGCAAGTGCATATTTTGCCGAAGGGTATAATTGCTTTATTCTACGCTATATTACGGGTGAAAAAGCAAAAATCGCGAACCCGCTTTACGATGCGGCAGCCGCTATAGCTCACATAAGATTAAATGCTGAAAAATACTGTGTCAACCCCGACAAAATAGCGGTGGTAGGTTTCTCGGCAGGTGGACATCTTGCAGGTTTCATTGCTACACAATGGCATAGAAAAGAAATAAAAGAGAAGTTGGGAATTGACAATAAGCTCTGTAAACCCAATGCGGCAATACTCGGTTATCCCGTTATTACTCAAAAAGTCCCTTCACATGTGCAATCCTTTGACAACCTTTTAGGTGTCAAACGTGACGAGTCGTTAAATCATATGGCCAATCTTGACGAAAACGTAGATAAAAACACCTGTCCCTGTTTCATTTGGCATACCGCAAAAGACTCTGTCGTACCTGTTGCAAACTCACTTGCATTCGCACGTGCTCTTACCGACAATGGTATTGACTGTGAACTGCACATCTTTCCTATGGGCGACCATGGTCTTTCTCGCGCCAATGCAGAAACCGCTCCAGATTGGGGAACAAAAGCATATACAATCCCCTACGTTGCACGTTGGATTAGATGGTCGGTTCTTTGGTTAGAACAAACGCTTTTTGACGGGAATTTCAAAATCAATATTATAGAATAACAAACAACGCGAAAGTTGATTTTTAAAAACAACTTTCGCGTTTCTTTTATTAAACATATTTATAGGCTTTTTTGGAACAATAAATACAAAGGAGTGTTTGATATGTTTTTATTTATGATTGGGCTTTTATCGGGAGGACTGATTGGTGTTTTCTTTATGTGTCTTTTGCAGGTCGGACGTGAACGATAATAAAAAAAGCAGATGATAAACACATCTGCTTTTTTATTTTTAAATTAATACATTCCGCCGCCCATGCCGCCTGCCATTGCTGCTGCGTTGGCTGCTGCGGTTGCGGGGTCTTCTTTTTTATCTGCAACAAGTGCTTCGGTAGTAAGAACCATCGATGCAACACTTGCGGCATTTTGAAGTGCACTTCTTGTAACCTTGGTGGGGTCAACGATACCGCTGTCAATCATATCAACAAAGGTTTCGTTATATGCATCAAAGCCTACACCCTTGGGTTCGCTCTTTACGCGCTGTACAATAACAGAGCCTTCGAAACCTGCGTTTTCAGCGATTTGACGTACAGGTTCTTCAAGAGCACGAAGAACAATCTTAACGCCAGTCTTTTCGTCGCCATCAACGGTTTCTACAAGCGCGCTTACGGCAGGAATACAGTCGCAGAGTGCAACACCACCACCTGCAACGATACCCTCTTCTACAGCCGCTTTGGTAGCGTTAAGAGCATCCTCGATACGGAGTTTCTTTTCTTTCATTTCGGTTTCGGTAGCCGCACCAACCTTGATAACTGCTACACCGCCCGAAAGCTTTGCAAGACGTTCGTGGAGCTTTTCTTTATCAAATTCGCTGGTGGAAACTTCGATAGAAGCCTTGATTTGAGCGATACGGTTCTTGATTTCATTTACATCACCCGCACCACCTACGATAATGGTGTTTTCTTTATTAATCTTAACCTGACGTGCACGACCTAATTGAGCAATGGTTGCTTCCTTGAGTTCAAGGCCGAGTTCAGAAGAGATTACTTCACCACCGGTGAGGATAGCAATGTCTTTGAGCATATCCTTACGTCTGTCACCAAATCCGGGAGCCTTAACTGCAACGCAAGTGAAGGTACCACGAAGTTTGTTTACAATAAGAGTCGAACGCGCTTCACCCTCAACGTCCTCTGCAATAATAACAAGCTTCATACCGTTTTGAACTACCTGTTCAAGCACGGGAAGAATTTCTTGAACGTTGGAAATCTTCTTATCGGTAATAAGAATCGAAGCGTCGTCGATAACAGCTTCCATTTTGTCGGTATCGGTAACCATGTAAGGTGTGATGTATCCACGGTCAAACTGCATACCTTCAACAACTTCGCAAGAAGTTTCAGCGGTTTTGCTTTCTTCAACAGTGATAACACCGTCTGCAGTAACCTTTTCCATAGCATCAGCTATAAGAGTACCAATAACTTCGTCACCTGCAGAAACAGTACCTACACGTGCAATATCCGCACTGCCGTTTACCTTCTTTGCAGAAGCTTTAAGAGCCTCGACAGCGGTTTCAACTGCTTTAGCAATACCCTTTTTAACAACCATAGGATTAGCGCCTGCAGCTACGTTTTTCATGCCTTCGCGAATGATAGCCTGAGCAAGAAGAGTAGCGGTTGTTGTACCGTCACCTGCAGCGTCATTAGTTTTTGTAGAAACTTCTCTTACAAGAGAAGCGCCCATGTTTTCAAAAGCGTCGTCAAGTTCGATTTCCTTAGCAATGGTAACACCGTCATTGGTTATAAGGGGAGCGCCGAACTTTTTATCGAGAACCACGTTTCTGCCCTTGGGACCAAGGGTAATTTTTACTGTATCGGCAAGTTTGTCGATACCTCTCATAAGAGATTCACGTGCTTCAATACCGTTTTTAATTTCTTTTGCCATGATTGAATACCTCCGTATATTACTCTACGATTGCCAAAATATCGCTTTGGCGAACAATAATATATTCCTCACCATCAAGTTTGATTTCGGTGCCCGAATACTTACTTGTGATAACCTTATCGCCAACCTTAACGGTCATAACGACTTCTTTACCGTCAACATTTCCGCCGGGACCTACTTCGACAACTTGAGCAATTTGAGGTTTTTCTTTTGCGGCACCTGTAAGAATGATTCCGCTTTTTGTAGTTTCTTCGGCTTCGACCATTTTTACAACAACACGGTCTGCCAAGGGTTTGAGTTTCATTGTATTACCTCCATTTGATTCTTTATCTTACGAAATAATATACCTCGTATAAAGTGTTTTTAAGACACTCTGCACATTATATACCAAAAATTAGAAAAATGCAATATCTTATTTTGATTTGCGCGGTTTGAAAAATTGATAAAGATTACACTTTATCATGCCGTTATACAAAACACGTTTTTTATCGCTGCGTCTGCCGAAATGACGTTCAAAAAATTCATCGGACGTTATTATATACATCTGCCAAGACGGTATGTTCTTTTCAAAGCATTTACCTAATGATTTATAAAGTTCCCTTGCCTCTTCCAAATCGCCAAGACGTTCACCGTAAGGGGGATTTGTTACAAGCGTACCGCGTGCATCTGTAATGGGAGAAACAAATTGACGCGCATCTGCAACCTTAAAGTCAACAAATTTTGATACTCCTGCTTTTCTTGCGTTTTCACGAGCAAGTTCTATTGCAGAAGCATCAATATCAGAACCAAAGATTTTAGTTATAGGCTCGCGTATTTCGATCTTTGCCTCTTCCCTTGCATCAATCCATACTCTTTTGTCAAGCAACGGAAAAGTCTCGGACACGAAAGAACGGTTTATTCCGGGTGCAATATTACAAGCAAGCATTGCAGCTTCTATCGCTATTGTTCCGCTTCCGCACAACGGGTCACAAATTATGACGTTATCGCGCATACGTGACAGTTTTACCATTGCACAAGCAAGTGTTTCGCGCAATGGCGCGACAAGCGATTGTGCTCGGTAACCGCGTTTATGAAGAGCGATACCCGAAGTATCTATCATCAACGTAACAACATCGTTAAGCAAGAAGAACTCTATTTGATATTTGACACCCGTTTCGGGAAAAATACGCATTTTGTATTTTTCGGAAAGAGAATTTACAACTGCCTTCTTTATTATCTTCTGACAATCAGGAATTGAAAACAATTTGCTTCTTATAGAATGTCCTTTTACAGGGAACATATCTTCCCTGCCGATGTACTCATGCCAAGGAAGTGCTTTTGTGCCTTCGAAAAGGTCATTAAATGTATATGCTTTAAACGAACCAATCTTGATAAAAAGTCGTTCCGCAGTACGAAGGTGGATATTACATCTTGCGACACCTTCTTCCGGGGCTTCAAAAGTGACTCTACCATCAATCGTTTCTATTCTTTTATAGCCTAAGGAATCAATCTCCTCGCCAAGTAATCCTTCCAGTCCAAAAAGACAGGTAGCAATTAATTCCATTATATTCTCCGACTAAAATTACTTTTTATTCTTTTTCTTACCAAGTATCGCAACCGATATAACCAGAATCACCGCGATAATACCTGACACAACCCAAACAATCCAGATTCCGTCAGCTCCTGATGAAACCGATATATCAACATTCGTATCATCTACACCACCAACCGATGTAACAGATGAAGAATCAATATCGGATTCTTCGGGTTCATCGCTGTTTTCATTTGGAACACTCTTTGTAACACCAACCAATGCTTCAGCACAAAAGACAAAATTTGCATTGGAATTTTTCAACGAGAACTTCACATAACGTGCTGTTACAGGCGCAGATACGTGCTTGATATACGATATAACGTCAATAAACTCAAGTTTTGGTTCGGCGATTAGTTTAAAATCTTCGCCATCTTCGGAAACGTATATTTTTATATCGTCGGCAGGGTCATCAATACCGAAATCTTCGACATGACTGAACTGCATCATAAAATGAGTCAAGTCATTACGCACCGAACCAAGGTCAATTGTTACATTCATTCGCTTATCATCATCAAGATGCGATACGTGGAACGCATGCCATTCGGTACCAAGGTCGCTAACGCCCAAAATACCGTCGGTGAGCTCCTTGCCGTTATTATCTTGGTAATTCACCTTGCTCCCGTCGGAATACGGTTCTGTTGCAACGTATTCTTTTCCTATGGAAATCCAATCTACATAATCGGGTAATACGAATCCCTCGCTACGATGAGAATCGATATCCTCTTGGGTAAGGGTGCCTTTTGCATATTTGTAGGTCAAATCATATATAGAACGTGCGCGTTCGTTTGTGGAGTAGAATGCATTATAATACACGGCATTTTTACCGTCTTGGTAATACATTTTTATCGAATCCATCGCGCCTTTTTGCATACACCCCTCAAGATAATCGAGGTAACGGTTATAGTATTCTCCGTTATTAATTGCGCGGTAGTCGATTTCGATTTCGACACCCATTCCTAACGAGTTACACTTGTTAATGCAGTCTTCAACTCTATTTTTATCAGCAGCCACCTGCCAATACATATTCGGTTGCATACAAGCAACGTCGAATCCAAGCTCCTGCCAAAGAGAATATCCGCCTGCGCTATAATAAGGAATCCATATAAATTTCAAACCAAGCGAGTGAAGATAATCAGACGCATACTTAAACAACTGTTTATCCTCTTTTTGAATATCAACCGATGCACCGTAGAGATATTCTTCGAGCCAATAGAAACCGACTAAATCAAGATTCTCGTACCCTGCCTCGGTATACAAACGAAGTTGCTCATCAATTATCCACTTGATTGCATATTTGCGGTCTTCAAAATTAGTAAGATCAAGAGTTTTTCCGCCAAGTGTACCGAAAGTTGAACCTTGCTGTCTTCCGGGATACAAAATCGTTAAAAACACACCAGCTTTTTTGTCAGGTTGATTTAGTGCTTCTTTTGCCTTTCCAAAAGCGATATCAAGTGCATCGACGTTTGCTCCCTCATAGAACGTATCTTCTACATAAGCGGTCCAGTCAACCGCTCTTGACGGTTTAGACGTATCGTAGTGCATGCTCGCACCCGAGACGCCGAGCTTCACACAAGGAAGGAAAAGATAACTGTCAAAAAAGAAATCCTTTATATTTCCGTCTGTGTCGTAATATGCAACGTACGGCATTAAATCTTCTACACCATGACGGCCATTGTCTGCGCGGGAAGGATTCCATGTATACGTTAAGCAAAGGTTTTCATATCCGTTCATGTTTGACGGTTCGGGAAATGATGCGCCGACATTCATACCAAACAGTGAAAACGCAGCTGATAATAATACAATTGAGAGCACGAATGAAATATATCTTTTCATGTTTAACCTCCGAGTTTTTTCTCGAATACTCAAACTGTTATAAAAGACTGTCGCTATTTAAATATTGCGACAGCCGTTTGACTTTTATGACAAAAATAGCTTTTCG